>CBFDBL010000005.1:0-29700 GCA_965603035.1 uncultured bacterium | reverse complement strand
CGGGAGCGATCAGAGCAGGACGCCGATGATGCGCCAGACGCGGCGGATGTCGCTGCGGCGCTCGACCACGGGGGGGACTGACGAGCTCTGGCGGGCGCTCTGGAACGTCACCTTGCCTCCCTTGCCGGCCCACCAGCGCTTGACGAGGCGGCGCCCATCCCTCATCTCGACCGCCACCAGGTCACCGTCTGCGGCCGGGGCTTCGACGGCGAGGAGCTTCTGCCCGTCGCTGGCCAGCGGCCTCAGCCCGTCGCCGCGCACCGCGAGCAGGCGCGCGTTCGAGGGGACTTCGCACCAGTCCACGGGCTCGACTTCGCGCCACGCTATCCGCTGATCGGCCTCCTGGCAGGTCTCGGCGGCCACGGGCAGGCGCAGGGGGACGCGCCCGTAGGCCTCCGCGCCCTCCGCCACGAGCGAGTCGGCTCCCTCCTCGCCGAACAGCAGCCACTCAAGGGTCCTGCCGCGCCAGCCACACACGGCCTCGAGCACCTCGATGGTGGGGCTGACCCGACCCTTCTCCATCGCGGCCAGGTTGGGCTGCTTGATCCCGAGCTTCTCAGCGACCTCGCGCTGCGTCCAGCCCATCGCCAGGCGCTCCGAGCGGACCCGGCTGCCCACCGCGCACATAAGCGCCGAGTTGCGCCGGTAGGAAGTTATCAGTTGCTTGTATTTTTGGCTTGACATTTAGATATGCATGGCGTATATTCCTCCAGGGAGCCACGTGGAGGGAAAGGGCAGCGAAGATCCCGCCCGCGGACAACGCAAGCGTGCCCCTTCGGGAGGGGGGCGCTGTGGCTACAGCGTCGTCAGCGGGCACTCGTGCGGCGGGGGCTACAACCCCGCCGCACGTCTCAGCATACGGGTGAGGACACCCCTAGGGGTACAACCTCCCCCTCCCTGGGCGAGCGGCGTACAACTCCCCACGAGCTATTGTACGGCGTCCGCGGGTGCTGTCAAGGGGCTGTGTAACGATCGCGACTGCGGCGGTGAGGGGCGCCTGTCGCGCGCTGCGCTGCGGCGGCGCCGCGGCGCTTTCAGCTGCGCGAGGGATGTGGGACCCTGGTGGCAGGGGGCTCGAGGGGAGGGGGCGCCGCCCTCGGCAGCTGCGCCAGGGGCGGCGTCGTCACGCGGTCAGTCCGTGTGATCGCGCGGCCGTGGGAGGGTGCGCTGGCCCGACAGCGCGTTCGACGGGCGCGCGTGCGGCGAGGCCCTGCCTCGCCGCACGCTACTTGGAGCCGGCGTCACAATGAGGCAATGGGAGGGCGAGGCTCCTGCCGAGCCGCCGTCCGCCTGCGGCGGACGGGCCTCTCCATAGGGTGCAGGCCTCGTCTGCGGCTCAGCGGGAGCTTCGCCCTCCCCTCTCGGCAGGGGGCCCTCTCATTCTCAAACAGGCTGTTACTGGACCGAGCCGCCGCGCGCGAAGCGCCGGAGGCGAAGGCGGCGGGAGCATGCCGCGCCCGCCGTGAGAGGCCTCCCGCCACGGAGCTTCTTCTCACGCATCACGCATCACGCATCACGACTCCGTCGTGACGTCGGGCAGGAGCCTCCCGCGACGGCACGCGGCCGCTGGGAGAACCCGGCCCAGAGCCATGCCGCCCCCGTCAAAGGCCTCGGGGCCGACTGCCGCAGACCCCTTGCGTCATCGCCCCCGGCGCCTGCGGGCCACGCAGGGCGGGCCTCGGGACTCGTGGGGGCCCTTTGCATTCGTTATGCAGAGGTCAATAGTTGGGGCGCGTGTGTGGCCCGGCGCTCAGCGCTTGCGGCGGCGGGCGAGCAGGCCGAGGGCGCCGACGGCGAGCAGGCTCAGTGTCCCGGGCTCAGGGATCAGGTCATCGGTCAGGACCCCCAGCCGGAGGGTCGGGGCCATGAAGGCGTCGTTCTCACCCGAGGCGAAGCCGAGATTCCACGAGCTGTTGGACGTCTGGCGGGTGAGGATCAGGGTCGCGAGGCTATCGTCGTCGTCGTTGAGGAAGTCGACCAGCTCCTGGCTCGAGAACAGCGCGACCTGGTCGACCACGTCGCGGACGACGAACTGGCCGAGCAGGGAGGCGTTGCCCAGGATGCCGTTGTTCGCGGTGTTGTTGGCGGGGGCATCGGGCCAGGTGATGTCCATCTCGTCCCACACCTCGCCGGGGTCGCCGTCGTCGAGGCCCCAGACGTTCACGGTCTGGGTCTGGGGGTTCGGGCTGCTGCTGCCCCCGTTGTTCGTGCTGACGCCGAGCAGGAGCGAGGCGTCCACGATCTCGGTGTTGACCGAGGAGAGGTCGAACCGCAGGTAGCCCTTGCGGGTCGTGCTGCCGGAGCCGGCGTTCTTGGCGAGCACCTCGTGTGCGTTCCCGAAATTGGTGTCGGTCTGTCCACCGCCCAGGCGCACGTAGGAGTCGGCGCCGGCGCCGTCGTTGGTCGTGAGGGTGAGGAACTGGCCGGCGGTGGTGTCGCCCGAGAGGGTCGGCGGATTGGCGCTGTCGTGCTCCTTGGCGGCGAAGGCGAGGTTGGGGCCGTTGCCGCCGCCGACGCGCCGCAGGATGATGGTCGCACGGCCGTCGGTGTCCATGTTGAGGAAGCTGCGGAGCGCGGTATCGGAGAACGTGACCGTGGTGGGCACGGGCACTGCCGGGACGGTGATGGTGCCGAGGCGGAGGGCCTCGCCGGTGACGGCGTTGTTCGTTCCGTTGGCGGGGGCGTCGTCCCAGGTGACGACGGTCTCGGCCCATCCCTCGCCACCGTGGCCGTCGAGGAGGCCGAGCACCTCGACCGTGAACACCTTGGGATCGGGGTTGCTGCTGCCCTGGTTGTTCGTGACGACATCGAGGGTCAGCGTGGCGTCGGAGACCATGGCGGCGATGCCGCTGACGTCGAAGGCGACGTAGCCCTTGCGGGTGGTCGACGAGCCGCCCGCGTCCTTGACCGTGATGCCGCTGGCCGTGCCGAAGTTGCTGGTCGGGGCGCCCAACCGCACGTAGGTGTCGGCCCCCGTGCCATCACCCGTGACGATCAGGAACGGCGCCGCCGCTGCGAGCCTGGTGAGGGCGAGGACCAGACTCACGACGACCAATCCCTTCCGCGCGTGCACCCACATGGCGATCTCCTGAAACACGTTGCGTGGAACCCGGGACCAGCTTCGGCGGCTCCCGCGGGCGATCAGCTTCTTCGGCGCCGTGTCACCAGGCCGAGGCCGCCGAGCGCGAGGAGGGTGAGCGTGGCGGGCTCGGGGATGGCGACGGCGTCGTAGGCGGCCTGGACCTCCGAGCCGGTGAGGGCGTCGGCGTAGAAGCGGGCGATGGCGATGTCGCCCTGGAGGGTGCCGTAGCCGTTGATGTCGCCGAGGGCTCCGCCCGTGCCGCCGACCGTGCCGCCCTTGCTGCCCAGGTTGCAGGCGTCGGTGCCGGCCCAGTCGCTGCCGGTGAACGTGGCCTGGAGCCCGAGCTCGAGTACGCCGTCGATGTAGAGCTGGATCTTGTCGCCTTCAAGGTCGATGACGCCTACGGCCTGGATGAAGTTGGTGATATCGGCGTCCGTCAGGTCGAAGGTGACGGCCTGGCTGTTGCCGGCGTGCTTGACCACGAACTGGAGCGTGTCGTTGTCGAGGGTCAGGCTCGAGCCGTCGCCGCTGCCGCCGAGGTCCACGAGCACCTCCTGGCCGCTCAGGTCGTTCGGCTTGAACCAGACCTCGAAGGAGAAGGAGTTGTCGGTGAGGTTGGCGGGGAAGTCGTCTTGGGGATCCTGGCTGCCCCAGGTGGCGGAGTCGGTGCCGTCGAAGGTGTAGGAGGCGCCGATCCCGGGGAGGCCGGTGTCGGGCGCGGGGTTGTGAGCGACGCCGGTGAGGGCGAAGTCGAAGCTGCCGGGCGCGAACACGCGGCGGTCGTCCTCCCAGGTGCCGTTGCCGGGGGTGGGGTCGAGTGCGGCGTCGAAGGCCAGCACGGGGGCGATCACGCCCGCGTTCGGGCCGGCCAGCGCGCCCACGTCGGCGAGGCTCAGCGCCGTGTTGTAGATGCGGACGTCGTCCACCGCGCCATTGAAGGCGCGGTTCGATTGGTCCATGCCGATCTGGACGTTCGTGCCGCTGGCGGTGTTGATGGACTGCGCTTTGACCGCGCTCGTGCCCTCGAGGACGCCATCGACGTAGAGCAGCGCGTCGTCGACGTTCGGCGAGCTGTCAGCCGACCACACGACCGCGACGTGGTGCCAGCGGCCGTCGTCCACGCGGGTGGAGCCGACCAGGTAGCCGCCATCGACCTCGAGGCGGATCGCCCCGTTCTGGCCGTTGCTGTCCTGGACGCGGAACACCCACTTCTCGCCGGGGTTCACCAGCCCCCACGACGCGATGGCTCCTGCGCTCTCGGTGGTCGTGTTGATCCAGGCGGAGACCGACCGCGCGGCGGTGCCGGTCACGCCCTTGAAGCCGGGGACCTCCAGGTAGTCCGCCGGGCTGCTGCCGTCCAGCGCCAGAGCGTGGGTCGTGGAGGTCGGCACGGGCGGCAGGTAGGTGCTGCTCCAGCTCGTGGCGTCCATCGCGCCGTTGAACCCAGCGGCCGTGCCGCCCATGGCGTCGGCCGTCTGGGTCGCCTCGGGCGGGCCTTCCTGCATCGCGTAGTGGGCGAGGGGCACCGGCAGGGCCAGCGCCGTCGCGCCCGTCAGGACGATGGCCAGGGTGAAGGCCGTGGTGCGCGTCGCAGGCATCATCGCGTTGCTCCTTCTCAGGGTTTCCTCTGCCGCCGTCGCAGCAGGCCGAGGGCGCCGAGCGCCAGCAGCGTGAGGGTGGCGGGCTCGGGGATGACGTCGAGGACCTGGATCTCGCTGAGGCCGACAAACTGGGTGCTGCCCTGGGTGGACAGGATGTCGAGCGCGAGCCAGCGGGCCTCGATGCCGCCGAGCGGGATCACGTCGGGCGTGTTGTAGCTGCTGTCGCCGAGGGCCTCGGAGAGGGTCACCTGCCGCAGGAGCGTCCAGAAGGCCGGGTCGGTGAAGTCGATCCCGGGGTCGTCGAGCATCGAGTAGTAGAGGTCGGCCGTGCCGACGCCGCGGTCGGTCCTGTCGCCCGTGGCGTTGAAGTTCCAGACCTTCATCACGTCGAGCTCGAAGCTCTCGCCGAGATCGAGGGTGAGCCATTCGTCGATGAGGCCTGAGGTGGGGAGGGTGTTGGACATCCAGTTGATGTGGGCGCCGTAGTCGTTCGCCGCGTGGGTGTCGGGGATGAGGTCGGCGTCCTGGTCGGTCATGCCGGAGCCGTTGACGACGTTCGCGGCCGGCCTGGTGCTGTCCTGGGGGTGGGTGGAGGAGGCGTCGGCGACGGCGGTCAGGGGGAGCCGGCCGGGGACGACGCCGCACAGGAAGCGCACGGCGTCGGCGACGGGGCCGACGTTGGAGCCGCCGGGGTTGGTGCCCTCCGACGAGATCATCACGCTGCCAGCCGTGCCGGCGTCGAACTCGAAGGTGCCGAGGGTGTTCCACTGCCCCGAGTTGGTGCTCTGGTCCACGACGAGGTCGGCCACGCCGGTGGCGTAGGTGACGGTGACGGGCACGTTGTCGGCCCAGCCGAAGGTGGGCCACCACATGTCGACGCGGTACTCGCCGGCCTCGGGCAGATCGGGGGTGTAGGTGGCGGTGGCGATGGGCGAGGTGGCCTTGGCGAAGGCGAACCGCGAGCCGGTGCCGTTGTAGGAGTGGGGCTTGCTGTTCGTACCGCTGTCGGCGCGGTAGTTCCAGTCGGACGTGCCGGGGGTCCAGGTGATGTCGGTCGTGTTGGGCGTGCTCGCGGTCCCGTCGTCGATGACGACGATCGTCTGCGCGGCGGCCACGGAGGCCAGGAGGCCCAGGGCGACCAGAGTCGATGCCATCGTTCGCCACGTCATCGTGTGTCTCCCTTACTTGAGTGGGCGGTGCTTGCGCCGTCGTGCGAGCAGCCCCACGCCACCGAGGGCGAGAAGGCTGAGGGTGGCGGGCTCGGGGATACGGTCCTCGCGGAAGACCTGGATCTCGCTGAGGCCGACGAAGGCGCCGCCGAGGTTCTCCTTGATGTCGAGCGCCACCCAGCGGGCGTCAACGCCGCCCAGGTCGATCACGTCGGGGGTGTCGTAGCCGTTGTCGCCGATAGCCTCGGTGAGCTGGACGTCGCCCATCAGGAGCGTCCAGACGGCGGTGTCGGAGAAGTCGGGGTCGTCGGTGTCGATGCTGTCGAAGATCGAGACGTAGACGTCGGCGAGGCCGACGCCGCGGTTGGTGCCGCCGCCGGTTGCATTGAAGTTCCACACCTTCGCCGACGCGACGGGGACGCGGGCGCCGAGGTCGAGCAGGAGCCAGGCGCCATCGTTGGGGTAGAAGGTGTCGGTCATCCAGGACAGGTGGACGCCGTTGGCGCTGGCGCGGTGGGTCTCGCGGATGCCGTCGCCGTCCTCGTCGCTCATTCCCGAGCCGTTCGCGGCGTGGGCGGCGGGCCGGTAGTCGTCGATGGGGTGGGTGGACGAGGCGTAGGCGGTGGCGGGCACGGGGTACTCGAGGGGGACCGACTCGCCGAGGTAGACGAAGCGCATCGCGTCGGCGACGGGGCCGACGCCGCTGGCTCCGGCGCGGGCGCCTTCGGACGAGATCGTCACGCTGCCGCCTGTGCCCGCGGTGAACAGGAATGCGCCCACGGGGTTCCACTGCCCCGGGTCGCGGCTCTGGTCCATGACGTAGGTATGCTCGCCGCCCTCGTGGCTGACCGTCACCGGCACGTCGGGTGACCACCCGTATTTGGGCCACCACATCTCGACGCGGTAGGCGCCCTCCTGGGGCAGGTCGGGCGTGTAGGTGGCGGTCTCGTCGGGGGCGGCGGCAAAGGCGAAGCGCGAGCCGGTGTTGGCGTAGGACAGCGGCTTGGTGCCGCTGCCGGTCTCGGGGCGCCAGTGCCAGTCCGCGTCGGCGCTGCTCGGCGTCCAGGTGATGTCGGTCGTGTTGGGGCTGCCCGACGGCCCGTCGTCGATGACGATCGAGGGCGCGACGGCGCTGCCGGTGACGTCCTGGTAGGCGGTGGGCGTGTCGCTGAAGGCCACGTTGTCCACCACGCCGCCGAGGTTGATGGACGAGGAGCCGGTGTAGTAGGAGCCGACGCCGACGCGGGTGATGCTGTCGGCGAAGTCGGTGCTCGCGTTGTGATAGGTGGGCTCGTACGCGGTGATGTCGGGCTGCGCGACGAGATCGGGGTTCACCCACACCTGGATCGTGTCGGTGCCCGTCCCGACGCTCATCTGGCCGACGACGAGGGCCGTGTTCCCGTAGGCGAACTGGTTCGAGATCCAGTGGTTGCCGTCGGGAAGGCCGACGACGAGCGACGTGCCTGCCGCGAGGACACGCGGCTGGGCGAAGCCGTAGCTGGCCTGGTTGAGCGAGACGCCGCCGCGGGCAGCGGTGTCGGGCTGGTTGACGAGGTACGAGAACCACACGTCGCCGCTCATCGTGGTGGCCACCGCGCGGCTGTTCTGGCGGCCGCTGCCACCATAGTCGCCCTGAATGCTCTGAGGCGTGCCCGACTGCGGGAGGGTGTAGAGCGGGGACGAGAGGTCGCCACCGATCACATAGATGTTGTTCGAGCCGTCCCAGTTCCCCGTCATGCCGACGCCGCCGGCCTGGCCTTTCACGGCTCCGAGGCTCATGTCGTTGTAGTCCGTCTGCACGAGCCCGGCCTGAGCAGGGCCGCAGGCCAGCACGATCGTCATCGCCAGCAACGCAACTCGGGTGCTCGTCATGGGTCGCTCTCCTCACGTTGCTTCGTCGTGCGCGCTCAGCCCGTGCGCCGACGCCGCAGCAGGCCGAGGCCGCCGAGGGCGAGCAGGCCGAGCGTCGCAGGCTCGGGGATGACGTCCTCGGCGCGGAAGTTGTCCATCAGCGGCTCGCCCCAGCCGCCGAGCCCGATCCCCGTGCCCAGCAGGCCGGTGGGCACGTTGCCCCGGCTGTAGGTCTCCTCGGGCGTGCCGTCGAAGTTCGTGTCGATCGCCACCGTGGCCACCGCGCCCGACAGGCTCGCCGTCACGCGGGCAGCGGTGAACGGCTCGGCGAGCCACAGTGCGCTGGCGCCGCCGCCCGTCCAGTTGCTGTTCCCGATCCCGCGGTTGCCGAAGTCAAAGATCAGGAAATCGTAGTCGCCATTGGCCATGTTGTCCTGCACCCGGCAGAAGACGCTGGTCGCGTTGTTGCTGTAGCCGAGGACGAGGGCGGCGTACTGGACGGCGTTCTCGCCGTTGTGGTAGACGTCCACGGCGACGGTCGTCGAGGTCCCGCCAACGTAGGTCATCAGGGCCTGGTCGTTGCTGCTCGCCTGGCCGTCGTCGATCCAGAAGTTGGGGCTCTGCTCGACCCAGCTCGGCCCCATGTCCGTGCCGTCCGCGCGGTCAAAGTCGTCGAGCAGGACCAGCGCCCCCAGCGCCCCGCCGCAGCAGCCCACGCTGATCCACGCTGCGGCCAAGGCAACAAGCAGATGCTTCACGTCATGCACCCCGTTCGCGGCGGCTCGGTGAGCACGAGGATCCCCTGAACTCCAAGGAACCTCTGCCGGACTGCTTTGGATAAAGCAAAAACCGTGCCGGCGGGACCACCACTGCTCGACATCACTGCGATTCGCCGTAACTCACGCTATGCCAGCACTTACGCCCACACGACGGACGGCCGCAGGCGCCCCCGGCGCGGCCCCCGTGTCCAGGCATGTTGACGTTCCGCAACGCCCCGGTCCGCGATCCCGCACTCCAGCCGCGCTAACTGCTTGCCGTGCAAGGGCTTGCAGCATGTTGACGAACGGCAACATGGCGGCGGGTCCCGGCAACACCGCGGCTCGGGCCGGTACCTGGTGAGGAATGACGCCTAGGCTTCGGGCGCGGTGTCGGAGCCGGCCTCGGGCAGCTCGAGCCAGAAGCGGCTGCCCTTGCCCGGCTCGGACTCCACGCCGACGCGCCCGCCCATGCGCTCGATGCCGCGGCGGACGATGGCGAGGCCGATGCCGGTGCCGGGGTAGGCATCGACGCTGTGGAGGCGCTCGAAGACGGTGAAGATCCGCTCGGTGTGCTCTGGCTCGATCCCGATCCCGTGGTCCTCGACCCACAGGCGGACGCCGCCCTGCCGCCGCTCGGCCCACAGCCGCACCCGCGACTGCTCGCCGGGGGCCACGAACTTCACGGCGTTGCTCAACAGGTTCGTCACCGCCTGCACGAGCGTGGCGTGGTGGGTCGTGACGACGGGCAGCGGCCGGTCGATGCGGATGTCGGCGTCCCCGCCCTGGACCTCCGTGGCGAGTTGCATGAGGCTCTCCTCGACCACGTCGTCGAGGCTGGTCGGGGCCAGGTGCATCTCGACGCGGCCCACGCGGCTGTAGGCCAGCAGGTCGCGGATCAGCACGTCCATCTTCCGCGCGGCCCGGGCGATGGAGCGGGCGTAGTCGCGGCCCTCGTCGTCGAGGCGATCGCCGTAGTCGTCCACCAGCGCGAGGCCGAAGCCCTCCATCGCGCGCAGCGGCGCCCTGAGGTCGTGGCTCACCGAGTAGGCGAAGGCCTCGAGCTCGGCGTTCGCCTCTTGCAGCTCCGCGGTTCGCGCGGTCACCAGCTCCTCGAGCCGCTCGCGCTGCTCGCGCATGGGCGTGACGTCCCGTCCCACGGCCTGCACCTCGACCACGTTCCCCTCGTCGTCCAGGATCGCACGGTTGATCCAATGCTGCCAGCGCACCCGGCCGTCGGCCGTGGTGGCCCGATGCTCGTGGGACACGACGGGGCGCTCGGCCGAGATGGCGGCCAGGCGCTCGCGCGCCGCCGCGCGGTCGGCCTCGGGGATGAGCAGGTAGAAGCTGCGGCCCTCGAGCTCCGCGGGCCCCTTCCCGAAGTAGCGGCAGTAGGCACCGTTGACGAACGTGAGGGTGCCGTCCGTGCGGAACCGGCAGATGAGATCGGCGGCGTCCTCGACGATGCCGCGGTAGCGCTCCTCGCTGGCCCGCAGGGCCCCCTGGGACCGGCGCTGCTCCGTGACGTCGACGCCGACGCCGAGAATGTAGTCGGGCTCGCCATCCGGCGTGAACGCGGCTCGCCCGTGCCACTCGACCAGAAGCTCCCGGCCGTCCCTGGTCACGATGTGGTTCTCGCCGCGGCCGCTCACCCTGTGCTCCTGTAGCCGCGCGTAGATGGCGGCCACGGCCTCCCGCTCGCGCTCGGGGACGAAGGTGGTCAGGTAGTCCCTGCCTTCCACCTCCTCCCACGTGTAGCCGGTCGCGTTGAGCATCGCTCGGTTCATGAGCCGGATCCGGCCGTCGATGCCGAGCGTGGCGATGAAGGCTGGGGACTCCTCGATGATGCTGGCGCGGAAGCTCGCCTCGCGGCGCAGGGCCTCCTCGGCGCGCTTGCGCTCGGTGATGTCGATGCCGATGCCGAAGAAGAACTCGAGCTCGTCGTTCTCGTCCAGGACAGGGCGGCCGTGCCACTCGACGAGCCGCTCGCGACCCTCTTTCGTCAGCACGTGGTTCTCGTTGAGCGCCGGCGACTTGAGGTCCGTCAGTCGGTGGAACAGCCGGCCCAAGCGCTCCCGCTCCCGCTCCGGCACGAAGGTGGCCAGATAGTCGGTGTCCACCACCTCCTCGAGGGTGTAGCCGAGGACGAGCAGCATCGACTCGTTCATCATCAGGGTCTTGCCGTCGGGGGCGATGGCGGCGATGAAGGCCGGCGACGCGTCGACGAGGGTGCTGCGCAGCCTCGCCTCGTGGCGCAGCGCCTCCTCGGCCTGCTTCCGTGCGGTGACGTCGAGCACGAGGAGCTGCCAGGCAGGGCGGCCGCGGTAGGTGATCGGCGTGATGAACACCTCGCCGGGGAACTCCTCACCGTTCAGCCGTGTGAAGACGGTGTAGTAGTGGTCCGGCACGTTCGGGTCGCCGCGCGCGCGGGCGCGCACGAAGCCCGCGATGCGCTCCTGCTCCGAGGCCGCGATGGCGCTCAGCGTGTCCCTGCCCACGAGCTCGTCCACGCTCTCGCAGCCGAACATCCGCGTGGCGGCGGGATTCACGAACACTGCCTTGCGGTCCTGGAAGATCGCGATCGTGTGGGGGAACATCTCGACCAGGGTGCGGTACTTCTCCTCGCTCTCGCGCAGTTGCTCCTCCGCCCGCTTCCGCGCGGTGAGGTCGAGCGTGACCTCCACCGCGCCGGCGATCTGCCCGTCGTCGCCGCGGACCGGGTAGCCGCGAATGTCCCACACCCGGCCGTCGGGGGTCGTCACCTCACCTTGCTCGGGCTCGCCGCTCGCCATGGCCCGCCGCACCGGGCAGTCCTCGCCCGGCGCATCGCGATGGCACCAGGTGTCGTAGCAGTAGCGCCCGATGAGCTCCTCGGGCCGCAGGCCGACCGTCTCGCTCGCCGCGCGGTTCGCCCACAGGATCCGCATCTGTGTGTCCTGGAACGAGACCAGCTCGCCGATGCTGCCGAGGATGAGCTCCTTCTCCCGCTCGGCCTCCAGGTGCCGCTGCTCGGCCCGCTTGCGCTGCGTGATGTCCAGGCTCAGCTCGACCGTGCCCACGATCGCTCCGCCCTCGTCGCGCACCGGGTAGGCCCGCACGGCGAACGCCCGTCCGTCGGCGCTCGTGACCTCGGCCTGCTGGGGCTGCCCGGTCTCGATGGCGCGTGCGACGGCGCAGTCGGGACACCGCTCGGCGCTCTGGTACCAGATCTCGTGGCAGTGGCGCCCCGCCATCTCCTCGACGGACATGCCCGCCAGCTCGGCCGCCGCGCGGTTGGCCCACACCACGCGGAGGTCGCGGTCGAGGCAGGTGACGACCTCGGAGACGGTGTCGAGGACGATGGCGCGCTCGCGCTCGGCCTTCCTCTGCGCCTCCTCGGCCCGGTGACGCTCGGCGATCTCGGCCCCGAGCTCGACGTTCCGCTCCCGCAGCTCCGCCGTCCGCCGCCGCACCAGCGCCCCCAGCACCGCCCCGCCCGCCACGAACGCCGCCACCACGACCCCGACCAGCACGAGCGCCCAGGGCAGCCACTCGGGGAACACCGAGGCGCTCACCCCGCCCAGCCACCGGTCGAGCGACTGGTGGTAGGCCGACCCGTCCTCTCGCTTGAGCGCCGCGAGATGGCGGTCGAGCGCCGCGAGCAGCTCCGTACCCTGGCCCTTCGGCGCGGCGAAGCGCAGCTCGACGGGGGCGAACAGGATCGGCGTCGTCTCCAGACCACCCTCGCGCGCGAGCTGCGCCACGTGCAGGCGGTTGGTCACCCCGGCGTCCGTCCTGCCCTCCGCCACGGTCGCGAGCATCTCGGTGTAGTCGGCCAGCACGACGTAGCGACAGCGCACGCCGAACCGCTCGACCAGCCGCTCGAACTCCTGCTCGTAGACGTCGCCGGCGATCACGGCCACCCGCTTGTCGTGCAGGTCGAGCACCGACTCGATCCCCGAGCCCTCCCGCGCGTAGACCTGACCCCAGTTCGCCAGCACCGTCTCGCGGCTGAACTCGTAGCGCTGCGCCCGCTCCTCGGAGTAGGCGATCGAGGTCTGGAGATCGACCTCGCCACGGTCCATGCGGCCGAGGCATTCCTCCCACGACCCTCGCACGTAGTCGAGCTCCCAGCCTTCCTGCGACGCGATGTGCTCCAGGAGGTCGATGTAGATGCCCCGCGGCCGGCCGTCGCTGCCGGCGAAGACGAGCGGCTCGTTCTCGTAGACGCCCACGCGGACCGTGGCCGCGCGCGCCGGCGCGAGCCCGAGGGCCAGGATCAGGGCCACAACGGCCCGGCGTATGGTCATGGCGCATCTCCCACTGCGCGAGCGGCACTCACTTCAGCACCGGCAGCTCGACGAACGACGCGCGCTCGGCGTCGTGGTAGACCCGGCTCTGGGCCTTCTGCGGCTCGGTCCAGTCGGCCGGCTTCGCGGCCACGTTGAAGTGGCGGTCGAAGCGCGGGAAGTTCGAGCTGCTGACGTGGAGCGCCACGCGATGGCCCTCCTTGAAGGTGTAGGCCGTGGACCACAGGTCAACGTCCACCTCGACGATCTCGCCTGGCTCGAGGAGCTTGGGCTTGCCGCGCCCCGCGCGGTAGCGGACGCGCACGATGCCGTCGGCGATGTTGGCGCGATAGCCGTCGGGCCGGACGTCGAGCACCATGGCTGTGAAGTCGGTGTCGGGCGCGCTCGTCGCCACGAACAGATGGGCCCGCAACCGCCCCGCCACCACGAGGGCGGCCTCGAGCGGGTCGGTGACGAACGACAGCACGTCGGGCCGCTCGGCGAGCTTGCGGTGGTCCTTCACCCCCTTGGGCACGATGAGGTTGCAGCCGCCGACGGTCGGCACCGGCTTCGCGGGGTCGTAGGTGAAGGCCGAGGGCTCGGCGGCCCCGGCCGGCGCCTCGAGCGAGAGCGTGCCCTTCGCGAGGTAGACCTTCGTGGGCTGGCTCTCGGGCGGCGGCCAGGTGTCGAGCGCCAGCCAGCGCTCCTGGCCCATGATGTAGGCGTAGATGGCGGGCCAGCGGTCCACGTCGTTGGCCTGGCCCTTGAGCCAGCGGGCGAGCCACTTCTCGCTGAGCCCCTGGAGCGCCTGGCGGGCCTTCGGGTAGTGGAGGTCGCCGGCCGGGCGTCCGATGCCGTGGACCCACGGGCCGATGACCAGGTGGCTGTGGGTGCGTGCCGCCTCGCTGCCGCCTTTGGCCCGCAGCGCGAGCACGAGGTCGATGTTTTCCTGGGCGAAGATGTCGAAGTAGCCGGCCTGGACGAGCACCGGCACCTGGATGCGGTCGGCGCTGGGGACGGCGCTCGCGTGCTTCCAGATGCCTGGCTTCTCCCACGCGGCCACCATGTCGCGCCAGCAGGCGATGTAGCCGGGCCCGCCGAGCGCGATGGGGCCTGGGTCGCGCAGGGGGTTGTGGCGGCACCAGGTCCTGAAGTTGGCCTTCGGCTTCCAGCGCGCCAGCTCGTCGGCGGGCACCTGGCCGCTCATCACCCTCTGGCTGCGCATGGCCTGCCCCAGCAGCCAGCCCTGGGCCAGCTCCATCCGCAGCGCGCCGCCGTAGAAGATCGTCCCGCCGTCGAAGTCGCTGGGCGGCACGGTCGGCATGATGCACCGCAGGTTGGGCGGGTTGGTGAGCGCGGCGGCGAGCTGGGTGAAGCCGACGTAGCTCCCGCCCGTCATTCCCACGTTGCCGTCGCACCAGGTCTGTTTCGCCAGCCACGCGATCGTGTCGTGCGCGTCGTGGAGGTCGTCGAGGAAGGGCCTGTGCTCGCCCTCGCTGTTGTAGCGGCCGCGCACGTCCTGCGCCACGAAGGCGTAGCCCCGCGCCGCCATGGCCGCCCCGCCGAGGTTCTTGCGGTAGGGCGTGCGCAGCAGCACCACGGGCACCTTGGCATCGCCCTTGGGCCGCACGACGTCGGTCGCCAGCCGCACGCCGTCGCGCATCGCCACCATCACGTCCTGCTCGACCACCGCCACGCGCCGCAGACGCTCGAGCAGCTTCTCCGCCGCCCGGCCCCCAGCGGCGCACGGCGACCACGCCAACGCGACGATCAGCACGAGCCAACACCGCTTCTTCATCGCTGCTCTCCACTTGCCGAGGACCCGTCCCGATCCCACCCACGGAGGCCCGCGCGAGCCCCCGACGCCACGCTCCCGCCGCCCCCGGCGCGCCCGCAGGCCCCATGCCCTGGGAAGCCGCCGCTACCGAGACCGATGCTCCCACCGCAGCCGCACGTCGCCGCCGACCTTCAGGTCGGGGAAGCGCGCCTCGCCCGCGCGCGCCGCTGGGAAGCGGATGGCGACAAGCAGCGCCTCGCCGTAGCGCTCCCAGAGCGCCTCGGGCGTCGTGCCCGTCGCGGCCCGCGGCAGCTCCACCGTGACGGTCGGGATGGCCCGCTCGACCCCGGCGTAGGAGCCCAGCGAGCCGGGCCGCGCGCCGAGCTTGCGCGCCGGCAGCCCGCAGGCACGGCCCATCGCCGCCGCGAGCGCGCTCGCAGGGCCGTCCCAGTCGATGCACGCCAGAGGCTGGTGGAGCTGCACGACCACCGCAGGCCGGTAGCGGCGGACCAGACCCGCGATGAACCGCGTCTCGGGCTCCGACATGGGCTCGCGGCCGCGGCGGCGATCGCGGCCCCAGTTCGCCGTCGCGAAATTGCGGTTCAGGTCCACCCCGTTCGCGTTCGTGCGCGTGCCCCGCGCGAGGCCGTCGGGGTTTGCGGCCGGCGCGACGAGCACCTGGCGGTCGCGCACGGCGGCCGGGTGTGCGTCGAGGTAGCGGCAGAGAGAGAGCGCCAGGGTCGCGCTCGCCGGCTCGTCCCCGTGGATGCCACCCACGATCAGCACCGCCGGCGCCCCGCGCCCGTACGCCTGGCAGCGGAGCGAGCGCCCCTCGACCGAGAAGCCCATCGGCGGCGGCTCCTCGCCGTGCGCGCGCATGCGAGCGGACCCCGGCACCCCGGGCGCCGTCCCACACCCGCCAGCCAGCAACACCCAGGCTATCGCAAGAGCAGCCGGATGCCTCACGGCACGCCTCCCGTCCCGATCTCCCCGCACCAGCCTCGCCCCATTGTAACCGCCCGCGCCCAGGCGCTGCAAGCTGGCAACGTCCTCGCGGCGCAGGCCCCCCGCTTGTCGCCGCGCGCGCCGCCGCCTATAATCGCGCGACCGAGGACCCCTTGGAGGGAGAGACGATGCGGCAACCGCTCCTGACGCTGGCGCTGGCCTGGGCCGCGACGGCGCTCGCCGGCGAGGGACTCGTGCGCAACCCGAGCTTCGAGGCCGACGCCGACGGCGCGCCCGACGCCTGGCAGGCGGCGGGCGACCGCCAGCTCGTGGCGCAGACCCTGACGCTCGACCGGGGCCGCGACGGCAAGCGCTGCGCGAAGCTGGCGTGCACGCGGTTCCAGGCCGCCAACCCCGCCTGCCACGCGATGCTCGCGCAGATGGGCGTGGCGGTGACCCGCGGGAAGGCCTACCGCGTGCGGCTGTGGGCCAAGGCGCGCGCCATCGGCGGCGAGATGGTGTCCATCGCGCTCTCCGACACCGCGGTGTGGGCCGACTGCGGCCTCAGCGACGGCTTCGCGCCCGGCCCCGCGTGGCAGGCCTTCGACTTCCTGTTCCGCGCCAAGCGCACCGTCGGCGCGGAGAGCCGCTTCCAGATCTGGTTCGCCTCGACCGGCACGCTGTGGGTGGACGACATCACGTTCGAGGAGGCGGGCCCCGACGCGGTGCGGCCCGGCCACGTGCTCGCGGCGGAGGGCCGGGTGAACCTGGTGCCGAACGCGAGCTTCGAGTGCGGCGCGGCGGGCTGGGGCTCGGCCGAGTGGGACAGGACGACGCACTGGGGCGGGCGGATGAACGCGCTGTGGGGCGCGGTGGACGACGGCGTGGCCTTCCACGGCCGCCGCAGCCTGCGCATCGACGTGTCGGCCGAGCACCAGCCGGTCTCGTATTTCGACTACTTCGACCTCTACCGCGTGCCCGTGTGGGCGCCGCTGGCGGCGAGCATCGGCTACATCGAGGTCGAGCCCGGCAAGCCCTACACCCTGTCGGTCGTCGCGCGGGCGGCGGCCGCCGGCACGCCGGCGCGGCTCGCCGTCCGCGAGTTCCAGGGCCCGAGCCACGACAAGGGCGTCCGCGTCGGCACCGTGTGGCAGCGCTACGCCCTGACCTTCAAGCCCAGCAAGCGATGGTGCTACGTCCTCGCCGGCCCCGACCTCCGCAAGTCCGACGAGCGGCCCTTCCCGCCCCGCTCCGCCTCGCTGTGGCTCGACGCCGTCCAGCTCCAGCAGGGCGGCGAGCCCACCGCCTTCGTGACCCGCGACCCCGTCGAGCTCGCCGTCGCGACCGGCCGCGCGGGCAACGTCCTGGGCTGGGACGACAAGCTGGCTTTCCGCATCACCGTGGCGAACTCCGATCCCGCCCAGGCCGTCGCGCCCCAGATCGAGCTGCGGCTCACCGACTTCCTCGGCAAGGACCTCTGGCAGGTCGCCCTCGCGACGAGCGTGCCGCCAGCCAGCGCCGCCAGCCAGCAGGTGGCCGTGGGCCAACAGGCCGACCAGCGCGGTTTCCTGCGCCTCCACACCCGGCTGCGGCTGCACGGCGCCGTCGTGGCCGAGCGGACCCAGCGGCTCGCCGTCATCCCGCCCCACGAGGCGACGGACTCGCGCTTCGGCGTCAACCACGCCTACCCGTGGCCCCACCTGCTCGACCGCTGCCGCCAGGCCGGGCTGCTGTGGGTGCGCGACTGGTCGCTGAAGTGGAAGGACGTGGAGCCGGAGAAGGGGCGGTTCACGTTTGCCGAGACCGACCACCAGATCGACCGGCCGCGGCGCCACGGGCTGCACGTGCTGGCGATGCTGCCGTTCCCGTCGGCGCCCTGGTCGTCCACGGCGCCGGCCGAGCTGCGGGAGAAGGGCGACTACCTGTCGCGGCGGCAGGTGGTGGCCTACGCGCCGCGGGACGCCGCGGAGTTCGAGCGCTATGTCGAGCGCACGGTCGCGCGCTACAAGGGCCGGGTGCGCTGGTGGCAGGTCTTCAACGAGCCGGTCTTCACCACCTACGCGCTGCCGCGGAAGTTCGGCTACACGGGCAAGGACTACGCGACGTGGACCCAGGCATTCGTGCGCGCGGCGCGGCGGGCGGACCCCGAGTGCAAGATCCTCGCGGGCATCGGCTACCTGCGCGCGGGTCAGATCGCCGACGACTTCGAGCAGTTCTTCGCCGCTGGCGGGCACAAGGGCATCGACGCGATCGACGTCCACCACTACCCGCGCCTGCGGTCGCCCGAGTTCGTCGAGGCCCTGCTCGAGGGCCTCAATGCGCAGATGGAGCGCCACGGCGGGCGCAAGCCCATCTGGCTCACCGAGTACGGCTACTACGCCGACGACGACCCGTGGGCCATCCCGATGCCGCACGGCCAGTTCAACCGCCCGCTGCGCAGCGAGGCCCTCCAGTGCGCCTACGCCGTGCGCTGGGCCACGCTGTGTCTCGCGAACGGCGTGGACAAGATCTTCTACCACGCGGGGACCTGCGACGGGGTGAACGCCGACAGCCTCCAGGGCATCTTCTTCGAGTACGACGGCCAGCCCCACCAGATCTACGCCGCCCAGGCGGTGATGTCGCACCTGCTCACGACGGGCTGCCGGTTCGTGCGGAAGCTCCCGCTCGGCGAGGGCGTGCGCGCCTGTCTGTTCCGCGACGCCGCCCGCTGCCTCGCCGTCGTCTGGGCACCCCGCGACGCGAAGCCGCAGACGGTCCGGCTGGCGAACGACAAGCTCGAGCTCTGGGACCTCATGGGCCGGCCCCAGAAGGCCAGGGCCTTCACCCCCGACGGCACGCCGGTCTACGTCGTCGCCGACGGCCTGACAGCCGAGGCGTTCGCGGCCGGGCTGAGGTAGGCCATCGCCCCCGGCGCGGGGCGAAGCGCGCAGGAATGTGCGCCGCCGGCGCGGCCGCCGCGACCCGGCCGGACGGGCCGCGCGAGGGAAACGCGCGATTTCTTCTGCCCCGGCATGCACACGATGCGGGGACGGGCGGCCCCATCGCCACAAAATGTTGTGCAGAGGGGACTTGCGTGGCGAATTCTGGCAAAGCGGAGGGTTGACTCGGCCGGGAACGCGACCTACAATCCAGACGCTCCGCGGCCTCGCGGCGGCTGGGCGCGATGGCGAGGGAGCGGGCGGCGACGGCCCGCACGAGAGCAACCTGTCCGACGCGACCGGTCAGGAAGCGAGCAGGCACGTTTGCTTCGGTGACGACGCGCTACCCGGCGGAGGATGGCTGCCGGCGGGGACAGGAGGAGCGACCCCACCTCAGGCTCCTTGCACCTCGAGGATCGCTGCGTCGAGCGCGATGAGGGTGTAGGCTCTCGGCCTCCCGCGGATCCCACACGGCCCGGGAGCGTGCCGCCAGGCAGCCCTGGCTGGCGCGAGCCCCATCGCTCGCTGCACTCCGCGCTCCAAGTCGGTCCGGCGGCTTGAGATGCCCGCGCGCCAGCAGGCAGGGCGCCAGGCACGGGTCCGTGCCAGCGGGACACCCCTCGAGCGCACCCGCGCAGGGAGCCCCCAGCCACACTCACCCACGCTGCATGTCGAGACGGAGGGCGGCATCGCGGCCAGTCCGTGGAGCGATGCAGCATGACGAACACGGGACGGCCCGACCAGGAACACGTGCTCGACAGACTCGAAGCCATCTGCCAAACGATGATGCGCGCGCCCGCCGACGCGGGCGCCTCGCGCGACGTGGCCTTCATCGCCGACGCCGCCGGGCGGGTGCAGTTCATCACCCGCGCCGCCGCCGAGGCGCTCGAGGCCGGCGGACAGGAGCGTGCCGGAGGGCCGGTCGAGGACCTCCTCGAGCCGGGGAGCTGGGACCTCGAGCGGCTCGGCCTCTCGCAGATCGTCCGCTCCGGCCTGCCCATGTCGTTCGAGGGCAAGGCGACGCTCGCGGACCGCGAGACGGTGCTGAACACGACGCTCGAGCCGCTCGGGGGCGCGGGCGGCGAGGCGCGTGCGGCCCTGGGCATCGCGCGCGAGGTCACCCGCCGCAGGGGCGCCGACGCCGCTGCCGCGACCGCCGGGGAAGGGCTCTCGCGCGTGTTCCGCGACGCGCCCGTGCCCATGCTCGTGGTGGACAGCGAGCGGGTCGTGCGCCAGCTCAACGGCGCGGCCGTTCGGTTCGTCCACCGCCGCCGGCGCGACGTGGTCGGCCGCCGGATCGGCGACGCCGTGCGCTGTCTCCACGCGCTCGGCAGCCCAGCAGGCTGCGGCAGCGGCCTCCTGTGCAAGACGTGCCCCATCCACACGGCCCTGCGGAGCACCCTGAGGGCAGGCAGAAGCCACCACCGCGTCGAGGCCTCGCTCCCGACCCGCCGGCGCGGCCACGAGGGCGACTCCCACTTCCTCGTGACCACCGTGCCGCTCCACGCCCGCGGCGAGCGCAGGGCGCTGCTGTGCCTCGAGGACATCAGCGAGCGCAGGCACACCGAGCGCGCGCTCGAGGAGAGCCAGCGCGCGCGCGCCACCCTCATGCGCAATCTCCCCGGCATGGCCTACCGCTGCCGCAACGACGAGCACTGGACCATGGAGTTCGTCAGCGAGGGATGCCTCGACCTCACGGGGTACCGCGCCAGCGGGCTCCTGCTCAACCACGTCACCTCGTTCCAGAGGCTCATCCACCCCGACGACCGCGCTCCCGTGCGCCGCGCCGTCGCCAAGGCCGTGCGCCGCCGGGCGCCCTTCGAGCTCACCTACCGCATCACCACGGCCGACGGCCAGCTCAAGTGGGTGTGGGAGAAGGGCATGGGCGTCTACGGGCCCCGCGGCCGCATCGTGGCGCTCGAGGGGTTCATCACCGACATCACCGCGCGCCGGCGGGCCGAGGAGGAGAAGGAGAACATGCAGGCCCTCCTCCTCCAGGCACAGAAGATGGAGGCCATCGCCGTGCTCGCCGGCGGCGTGGCGCACGACTTCAACAACCTGCTGACCATCGTCCAGGGGAACGCCGAGCTCGCCATGCTCGCCGACGAGGAGGGCGCCGCGCGCGCCGACCTGCTTGGCCGCATCCTCTCCGCCGCCGAGCACGGCGCCGGCCTCGTGCGCCAGCTCCTCGTCTTCAGCCGCAAGCACCCCATGCAGATGGCCCCGCTCGACATCAACCACGTGGTCCGCGACCTGCTCAGGATGCTCGGCCGGCTCATCGGCGAGGACATCGTGATCGAGACCCAGCTCGCCGACGACCTCGCCACGGCCCGCGCCGACCAGACGGGCATCGAGCAGATCATCATGAACCTCGCGGTCAACGCCCGCGACGCCATGCCCGACGGCGGCCGCCTCGTCATCACGACCGACACCTGCACGCTCGGCCCCGACGACTGCGCGGCCATGCCCGAGGCGCGGCCGGGCCGCTTCGTCCGCCTCGCCGTCGCCGACACAGGCATCGGCATGGACGGCGAGATCGTCCAGCGCATCTTCGAGCCGTTCTTCAGCACAAAGGAGCCGGGGCACGGCACCGGCCTCGGCCTCTCGGTCGTCTACGGCATCGTCCAGCAGCACGAGGGATGGATCGACGTCGCCAGCGAGCCGGGGCGGGGCTCGACCTTCCGCATCCACCTGCCCGCCTCCGAGCGCCGGCCCGAGGGCGTGCCGCACGGGACCCCGCGCCTCGAGGAGCTCCGCGGCCACGGCGAGCGCCTGCTGCTCGTCGAGGACGAGGCCGAGGTGCGCGACTTCGCCCGCCGAGCGCTCACCCACTCGGGCTACCACGTCGTCGTCGCCGCCGACGCCGAGCAGGCCCAGGCCATCTTCGACGCCGGGCACGGCGCCTTCGACCTCGTCGTCAGCGACGTCGTCCTCCCAGGCAAGAGCGGCGTCCTGCTCGCCGACGCGCTCCGCTCCACCCAGCCACAGCTCCGCGTCCTGCTCACCAGCGGGTACGTGGACCGCAAGTCGCAGTGGCGCGTCATCCGCGACCGCGGCTTCCCCTTCCTCCAGAAGCCCTACTCGCTGTTCCGCCTGCTCCACGCCATCCAGCGCGTGCTTGCGGCCGAGCGCTGAGGCCGGCGCGCGGCCGGCGCGGCGCGCGAGGCGGCGGGAGCAGGAGGGTCACGGCTCTCGGGGGAGCAGCAGGAGGCAGCGACTCAGCGGCGGGGGCGCGACGGGGGCGGCTTGTTGTCCTCGTATCCGGCCGGCGCGGCCCTGCCGTAGGGGTACTTGCCGCACTTCGGGCAGGTCTTGAGGCCTTGCTCGCCCTTCTTGACGGCGACGGGCACATAGGCGCCGCAGTGGACGCACTGGATGGTTTCCTCGCCGTCGGCCTTCTTGCACGTGGGGCAGGGGACCTTGAGGGCCTTGATGAAGATGGGCTCGGTGCCTGGCTGTCGGTTGGCGTCCCTGTAGGGGACGACGAAGGTCTTGCTACAGTGGGGGCACCAGACGTGGATGCCCTTGCGCTCCTCGGCCATCTCGGGGGGCAGCTCGTCGGTGCGGCCGCGGCCGCAGCCACACGAGCGGACGAGCACAACGAGCAGTGCCAATGACACCGCCACGACGGCCACCAGGGGGTTGCGGCTCCACTCCCCGGCCTTGGCAGCAGTGCTTCGCCTGGTGAGCATGGGGGCCTCCGCGAGCTCGCTCATTTGAGCAGGGGATCCGCCAGGATGTTCGGCAGCTCGATCTGGCGCACGCTCTCGACGCGCTGGTCGAGGTAGAGCATGTTGACCTTGCCGTCGTGGTCGAAGTCGATGCGCGTGCCGGCGTACATCTCGATGGGCATGGCCGTCTCCCAGGTCCAGCCGTTCGGCATGCAGCTGCCGTCGCAGATGAGGCCGGTCTTGAAGGGCTTCGGGTAGTTGCCGACGGGGCGCGAGCGGCCGATGTCGTACGCGTCTATGGTCATGATGTGCTCGTTCCACATGTACGACGACTCGGTGAGGTCGAAGTGGTTGAGGTTCCACCACCACGGGTCGCCGGGCGTCGGGTCGGCGGAGCAGATGTAGAGCTTGCGGTCCTTGACGTAGGGGAGGGCCGCCCACGGCGGGGAGATGAGGCGCGCCTCGTAGCCGTTGGGGTACCAATCGCCGTAGCAGGGGAGGAACAGCGCGTAGTTGTTGGCGTAGATCATGTTCGCGGCGCCGATCTGGTTGAGGTTGCTCTTGCAGAGCGCCGAGCCGGCCTGGCGCATGGCGCCGAGGATGGCCGGCATGGCCAGGGCGGCGAGGATCGCGATGACCGCGACCACGACCAGCAGCTCGATCAGGGTGAAGGCTCGGCGCGTCATCAGAGCAGCTCCCACGTCAGGCAGGCCCCCGGGCCGGCGCACTCTCCCCCCGCGCGGAGACAGTGTAGAAGGTCGGGCCGCCGGCGTCAAGCGCCTTCCCCCGCTGCGAGTGCGCCCCCCCGCTCGTGCGGTCGCCGGCGTTTGACTTCGCCCCGCTGCCCTCTAGAATGGGCGCGGGCGGGCGCTCCGCCCCGCCTCGTCCTCTCGTGCAGGAGACCCGCGATGCAGAAGGCCGCCCTGGCGTTCCTCGAAAAGCTCATGTCCACCCCCAGCCCGTCGGGATACGAGCAGCCGGCACAGAAGCTGATGCGCAAGCGCATGGCGCCTTTCGCCGACAAGGTGCGCACCGACGTGCACGGCAACGTGATCGCCGAGCTCAACGCCAAGGCTCCCCTGCGGGTGATGCTCGCCGGCCACGTCGACGAGATCGGCCTGATGGTCAAGAACATCACCGACGGCGGCTACCTCTACGTCGCGGCCATCGGCGGGGTCGACCCCGTCGTCGCCGTGGCACAGCGGGTGACCATCTACGGCCCCAAGGGCGAGGTGCCCGGCGTCATCGGCCGCAAGGCCATCCACCTGACCGACGCCGACGAGCGTGGCAAGCCGATGAAGATCCACCAACTGTGGATCGACATCGGCGCCAAGGACAAGAGGGATGCCGAGAAGGTGGTCCGCATCGGCGACCCCATCACCTTCGACGCGCCCTTCACCCGCCTGCGCAACAACCTCGTCGCGGCCCGCGCCTTCGACGACCGCATGGGCTCGTTCATCGTGGCCGAGACCCTGCGCAAGCTCAAGGGCAAACGGATCAAGGTCGCCGTCTACAGCGTCTCGACGGTGCAGGAGGAGGTGGGCCTGCGGGGCGCACGCACGAGCGCCTACGGCATCGACCCGCACGTCGGCATCGCCGCCGAGGTCGGACACGCGACCGACACCCCCGGCATCGACAAGAACCGCGTCGGCGACACCCCCTGCAACAGCGGCGTCATCATCACCCGCGGCGCCAACATCAACCCCAAGCTCCACGCGATGCTCCTCGACGCGGCCAAGCGCGCGAAGATCAAGATCACCCACGAGGGCGCCCCGGGCGGCACCGGCACCGACGCCAACGCCATGCAGATCACCCGTGCCGGCGTCGCCGCCGCCCTCGTCGCAGTGCCCTGCCGCTACATGCACTCGCCCTGCGAGATCGTCTCGCTCACCGACATCGACGCCGCCAGCAGCCTCCTCGCCGCCCTCATCGCCCGCATGCCCGCCAAGGTCGACTTCACGCCCTGAGGCATCGCGAAAATCGGAACGCGGAAGTCGGAAGTGCAGAATGCGGAATGGGGAGAGCCCCCGCTTCAGAGCTCTTCGCCGCGAAGCGGCCTTGGAGTGCGTGCGACAGCCCCGCCGGAGGCGGGGGACGCCGCTTTGGCTTCCCGCGGAGCGGGCCTGACCTCACCGGCCCACGACCCACCCGATACCGCGCAGCGGAGGGTTGTCTCGTCCCCGACCTCCAGCTCGGGAACGTGCGATCTGCGAGGCTTCCCTCGCAGCCCCTCAGGGCCGGCCCGCCTCGTACCGGTCCCGAGGCAGGAACTGCGGACACCACGGTTCGATAATTGAGTATGGTGTCCCCCGACCTTCGACCTTCGACGTGCTGTCGATCCTGATTGGCGTCAACGATGTCGGCCGCGCGGTGCGATCTCGGCGGGATGTGGACGTCGACGCGTTCGCGGCGGACTATCGATCGCTGCTGGATCAGTCGCGCCGAGCGAATCCGGAACTGAAGATCGTCTTGCTCGAGCCGTTCGTATTGCCCGTAACGAGGGTCAAGGCCGCGTGGGAAGCGTGGCGTGGCCAGATCGACAGGCTTCGCGAGGTCGTGGCGAAGCTGGCCTCGGAGTATTCTGGGGCGATCCTGCTGAGGACGCAGGACATCTTCGACGCCGCCGCGAAGCGGGTCGACCCGTCACACTGGATCTGGGACGGTGTGCATCCGCTCCCCCAGGGCCACGAGCTGATCGCGCGCAACTGGATCGAGTCGGCCGCGAATGCGTGGGCGTGAGCGATACAACCTGAAGCTACAGGGCTCGCGTGCCGGCAACCGTCATCATGGGGGACGCGGGTCGTCGGTTCAAGGGGATCGGCGAGGCGAACCCGGGGCGATCAGAGATCGGTCTTCCGCAGGGCCTCGAGCTGCGCCTGAAGCTTGCGGCTCACCGCGATCTCGACGCCGCCACGGATCAGGGCCTTCAGCGGCTCGAGGTCCCTCACCCCCCCGCAGTGCTGGAGGTCGAGCCGCTTGAGGCGCGTCAGCGCGGCGAGCGGCGACACGTCGGAGAAGCTCTCGCAGTAGCTCAGGTCGAGCTCGCGCAGCCCCGTCATCTTCGCGAGGGTGGCCAGGCTGGTGATCCGCTCGCAGCGGGTGAGGGACAGGCTGGTCAGCCCCTTGAGCTTGAGCAGCGGCGTGAGGTCCTTGAGGCGGCCGCTGTAGCTCAGCGACAGCCACCGCAGTCGTTGCAGGCCGGCGAGGGGCGAGAGGTCGGTCGCATCGGTCATGGTGGCCTCGAGCCCCTCGAGGCGGGTCAGGGGGGCGACCAGCGAGAGGTCGCCGAGGCCCCGCCAGGAGCTCAGGCTCAACCGCCGAAGCCGGGTCATGCCGGCGATGGCGTCCGCGTTGCGCGGCCGACCTGTCCCCGCGTCGACTCGGAGGCTGATGAGGCGGCGCAGCCTGGCGACGGCGGCCAGGTCGCAACTGTTCCCACAGTCCTCGAGGGTCAGGGCCTCGAGCTGGGTCAGCGACGCCAGGGTCGACCACTTCACCCGCCGACTCCGAAAGAGAGTCAGGTGCCTGAGGCCCGCCATCGCCGCCAGGGGGCTCAGGTCGGAGCCGTCGTTCACGTCGCCGATCTTCAGCGATTCGACCCCCGTCTGTGCGGCGAGGGCGCCGACGTCGAGCTTGTAGCAGTAGAGGGCCGCCAGGGCCAGATCGCGCCCCGGCGGGAGGACGGGCAGCCGCGGGAGCTCGCCCTTCGAGGGCCTGACCACGACGGCGAATCCCCGCGCCCCGGCGTCGAGCAGGCCTTCGAGCGCCTTCACGTCGTCGCGGGTCTCGACGAGGATGGAGGCCAACTGCGGCTTCTTGCCGTCGACCGCCAGGAAGGCCCGCTCGCCGCGTTGCTCGAAGAGGAGCTCCTGCCCCCGCCAGTAGACGAGCTGGTACTTCCAGAGGGCCCCCGGCCTGAGCCACTGGCCAGGGACAGCCAGCAGCATGCGGCCCTCGCCGGGCCGCCGGCCCAGCACCACGGAGGCGACCGGCAACTCGGGCCGCTCGCCCGCGACGGCCGGCGCCGCTGCGACCAGGAGAGCGAGCGCCCCGACCCATCTCTTCGCACGCGTTGCCCAAGCCATCGTGGGGACCTCCTGTCTATGGGTCTCAGAACTCGGTCTCGCCGAGCGCGCGGAGGGACGCCTCCTGCCGGGAATCGGCCTTGATGAACCCGCCGCGGCGCACCACGCCCCGCAGCGGCTCGAGGGAGCGCAGACCGCGCGAGCCGTAGATGCGCAGCCGCTTCAGGCGGGGCAGGTCGGCGAGCGGCGAGAGGTCGGTGACGCGCTGCATCATGAGGAGGTCGAGCTCCTCGAGCTTCGTGAGGCTGGCCAGGGGCTTCAGGTCGCTCACGGCGTCGCAGCGGCCGATGTTGAGCACCCGCAGCTCGGCCAGGTTGGCGAGCGGGGAGAGGTCGCCGACGCGGTTGACCCCGCGCATCTCCAGGCGCCTCAGGGCGGTGAGCTTGCCTAGTGGGGCCAGGTTGGTCACGCCGCGGCAGCCGATGATGCGCAGCTCGGCCAGCTTGCCGAGGCCGGCGAGGGCCGAGAGGTCGCGGGTGCCTGAGGCGCCGATGTCGAGCGCCTCGAGCTGGGCCAGGTCGCGCAGCGGCGAGAGATCGGTCGGCCGCCGGTTGCCCCCGATGCGGAGTCGCTTGAGCCACCGCGCCTGGGCCAGAGCCGAGAAGTTGGTCAGCTCCCCGTTGCCGACGAGACTCAACTCGGTCAGGTGCACGAGCGCGGCCAGGAACGACAGGTTGCGGAGCTTGCTGCACGAGTGCAGCCGCAGCACGCGCAGCTCCATGAGGTGCGCCAGGGGCGAGAAGTCCTCGACGTGCTCGCTCCCGCTCAGGTCGAGCCACTCAAGGTCCGACAGGTCAGCCAGGGGCGCGATGTCGTTCACCCATCGGCACGAGCTCAGCGTGAGCGCCCGGAGCCTTCGCATCCGCCGCAACGGCGAGAGGTCGATGGCGACCCGCGCCCCGCTCCTGTGGCGGTAGCACAGGTGGGTGAGCTGGGTCAGAGGCGCGGCCGCTTCCACGTGAGGGGACGAGTAGGTGAGGCTCTTGAGCGCAGGCAGCTCGCGCAGGGGCGACAGGTCGGCCCCCTCGCCGAGGCCCGAGAGCTCGAGCGTGGCCAGGCGCGTCAGTCCGGCCAGAGGCCGCAGGTCGGGCAGCTTCGCGCATGCGGCGAGGGAGAGCGACGTCAGGGCGGTCAGCCTGGCGAGGGGCCGCAAGTCGGCGACGTCCTCGCAGTCCTCAATCCGCAGGGCCTCGATGCCCGTCTGCCGGCTCAGGGGCGACAGGTCGGCGATCCCCTTGCCCAGCACCACGAGCGCGAAGCCCCGGCCCGCGGGGAGCTGCGGCAGCTTGCCCACGGCGTCGTGCCAGCACAGCACCACGAGATCGCGCGCGCCGCCGGCGATGGCCTGCTCGAGGACCGCGCGGCCGTCGGGCATGCCCACGTCGATGCCCGCCAGCCGCTCGGGGCCACCGTCGATGCACACCCTGTACCGCGCATCGACCCCCCGCAACAGCACCCGGCCCCCCGTGCGGTAGACCCACCACATCCTCCGGTCTCGATCGCGCACCGACTCCCACTGCCCGGGCACGACCGTTTGGGTGTAGACCTCGCCGAACAGCACACCGATGGGCACCTGCCTCACGGCATGCCCCGGCTCATCGGCCTGCTCCGCCCCCACGGCGAGCGCAGCCGCGAGGCCCGCTGCCACCGCCCATCGCATCCGGGAGCTTCCCATCGCGCCCCTCCGTTCCCCGAGCGTCCGCCGCGTCGCAACTGTGCCTCCGTCTCGCAGTATGCCACACACCACAAGGGAGTTCAAGGCGTCCCGGCCCCATCGGGGGGCTTGCGCGGCCAACTGGCGCCGGCTACCATACGCCAGGCCGCGCGGCCCCTCTTCCGCGGGGGCGCGGCCGCCGCCGAGCCGCCCGTCATGTCCCTCGTCCCCGTGCTCCTGCGCGGGGACGGGATCTTCGACGCTCCGCGTCGCGCGCACCGGAGGATACCGCAATGACCGACTGCTCCTTGGCCATCGTCCTCGGCATCCTTGTAGTCGGCGCCGTCGTCGCCAGCGGCGGCGAGCCGGCATCGGTGGTCCTCCTCGAGGCCCGCCAGCTCAAGGCGTCGAAGGGCACCGTCACGGTCGCCACGCCCGGCACCTGGCACGCCTGGGCCTGGCAGCGCGGCGGCAAGGAGGTGACCTGGGAGATCGCGGGCACGAAGCTCGCGCCGGCGAAGGCGGCCGGCGACGCCGACCACTTCGCGTGGGTGAAGCTCGGCAGCGTCGAGCTGGCCACCGACAAGCCTTTCCCGATCGCCTTCGAGCCTGCCGTCATCGGGCCGAAGAAGGGCGCCGTCGCCGCTCTGCTTCTCGCCCGCGGCGCCGACTGCGATCCGCGGCGCCTGTGGCACCTGACCCGCGTCTACCCCACCACCGCCCAGGCCGCGCCCGACGAGCGGCCCGGGACCTGCCACCACCTCAACGAGCGCTTCACCATGCCCGACTACAAGACCAAGGCGGCATGGGAGACGCGCGCCGCGTGGCTCCGCGACCACGTCCGCGTGAGCACGGGCCTCCTGCCCGAGCCGGAGCGCACGCCGCTCAAGCCGCAGGTCTTCGACAAGCTCGAGCGCGACGGCTACACCATCGAGAAGGCCTACTTCGAGAGCCGACCTGGCTTCTACGTCTGCGGCAACCTCTATCGGCCGCGCGGCAAGAAGGGCCCGTTCGCCGGCGTCGCGTGCCCCCATGGGCACTGGGGCCAGGGCCGCTTCGGCCACGAGCCGCCACGGGGTTCCGTATTCGCGCGCTGCATCACCCTCGCGCGGCTCGGCTGCGTGGTGTTCAGCTACGACATGGTCGGCTACAACGACTCAGGCAAGCAGATCGGCCACCGCATCGGCATGGGCACCCCGCGCAACGAGGCCTGGGGCATCAGCCTCATGCATCTCCAGAGCTGGAACACCCTCCGCGCCCTCGACTTCCTCGCCGGCCTGCCCGAGGTCGATGCCAAGCGGCTCGCCGTCACGGGCTGCTCGGGCGGCGGCACCCAGACCTTCATGGTCATGGGCATCGAGCCGCGCGTGGCGGTCGCGGCGCCGGTGAACATGATCAGCGGCATCATGCAGGGCGGCTGCGAGTGCGAGAACGCCCCGCTCCTGCGCATCGGGGCCTGCAACATCGAGATCGGCGCCCTCATGGCCCCCAGGCCACTCATCCTGTGCTCGGTGACCGGCGACTGGACACGCGAGACGCCCAAGCACGAGTTCCCCAAGATCCGCAGCGTCTACCAGCTCTACGGCGAAGCCAACGCCTGCATCAACGTCCACGACAAGTCGCCCCACGGCTACAACAAGGTCCACCGCGAGGCCGTCTACAACTTCTTCCTCGACCACCTGCTCGGCATCGACAGGACCAAGCGCTACACCGAGCCGGCCTTCACCCCCGAGAAGAAGGAGGATCTGCTCGTCTGGCAGGGCCGCAAGCTGCCCAAGGACGCGAAGAACCGCAAGAGCCTCGAGGAGTACCTGATCGCCCAGGCCCGCCGCCAGCGCGCCGCGCTCCTGCCTGCGAAGCCCGACGACCTCGCCCGCTTCCGCGAGACCCTCGGCGTCGCCTACCGCCACGCCATCCTCGCCGA
>CBFDBL010000004.1:0-31048 GCA_965603035.1 uncultured bacterium | reverse complement strand
CAGCAGGCCTGGGAGAGGGCTGCCCGATTCGTAGAGGCCATTGCGTCCCACCTTGACGTCGAAGCCTAGAGGGAGCCCTCCCACGGGACGCGAGGCCCGCGGGAGGGCTCCTCTTGCCTACCCCGACCACCGTCCACCGAGCACCGACCACCGTGACCGCTTCGCGGTCACCCGATGGCGGCGGAGCCGCGCTCGCCGGTGCGGATGCGGATGCAGTCGGGGAGGTCGAGGACGAGGATCTTGCCGTCGCCGATCTCGCCCGTGCGGGCGCCCGCGATGATGGCGTCGATGGTGGGCTGCACGAAATCCTCGTTGACGGCGATCTCGAGGCGCACCTTCTTGAGCAGGTTCACCTCGATGTCGACGCCGCGGTAGCTCTCGTGGTAGCCGCGCTGCTGGCCGCAGCCGAGGGCGTTGGTGACCGAGATCTTGTAGACCTCGCGTTCCCACAAGGCCTGCTTCACGTCGTTGAGCTTCTCGGGCTGGATGTAGGCGACGATGAGTTTCATGGGGCGGGGCCTCCTTTCTCATGCGTTACCGAGAGGGCGATGGGGAAGCGATGCTCGATGCTGGATACTGGATGCTGGATGGCAGGCGCCTCGCCGGCGATACGGGGACGGGCACCCGCCACGATGGCATCTCCTCCTCACCTGACACTCGACACTCCCTCAGGTGGTGGTGAAGACCTGGAACCCGGAATAGGCCTCCATGCCGTGCTCGCCGATGTCGAGGCCGCGGAGCTCCTCGTCCTTGCCGACGCGGAGGCCGACGGTCCTCTTGATGGCGTAGAAGACGATGCCCATCGAGGCCATGGCGAACAGCGTGACGGAAAGCGTGCCGAGGGCCTGGACGCCGAGCTGCGTCAGGCCGCCGCCGGCGAACAGCCCGTTGCGGGCCAATCCCAGCGACTCCTGGCCCCAGAGCCCGACGGCGAGGGTGCCCCAGATGCCGTTCATCCCGTGCACAGGCACGGCGCCCACGGGGTCGTCCACGCCGATCCGGTCGAGCAGGGCCACGCCGAACACCACGACGATGCCGCCGACCACGCCGGTGAGCATCGCCGCCACCGGCGACACGAAGGCGCACGGCGCCGTGACGGCCACCAGGCCCGCGAGCGCGCCGTTCATCGTCATCGACAGGTCGGGCTTGCCGTAGAGCAGCCACACGGTGACCATGGCCGCGATGGCGCCCGTGGCCGCCGACAGGTTGGTGTTGATGGCCACCCGCGCGATGGCCGAGCCGTCGCCCACGCCCAGCGTCGAGCCGGGGTTGAAGCCGAACCAGCCGAACCACAGGACGAACACGCCGAGCGCGGCGAGCGGGATCGAGTGGCCTGGGATGGCCTTGACCGTCCGCTCCTTGCCGTTCGACACGTACTTGCCGATCCGCGGGCCGAGCATGGCCGCGCCTACGAAGGCGACCCAGCCGCCCGTGGCGTGGACGACCGTCGAGCCGGCGAAGTCGCCGAAACCCAGCTTCGCCAGCCAGCCGCCGCCGCTCCAGATCCAGTGGCCGATGACGGGATAGACCACGGCACTGATCACGGCGGTGTACATCAGGTAGGCCGGGAACCTCATCCGCTCGGCCATCCCGCCCGCCACGATCGTCGCCGCGGCGCCGCAGAAGGCCGCCTGGAAGAGCCAGAAGGCGAACAGCGGCACCCCCGACGGATTCTCGGCGCCCGACAGCGCGAAGCCGCTCAGGCCGATCAGGCCGTTGCCCTCGCCGAACATGAAGGCGTAGCCGACCAGGAAGAACATCACGCTCGCCACGCAGTAGTCGAGGAAGTTCTTCGTCAGGATGTTGCACGTGTTCTTCGCGCGGATGAAGCCCGCCTCGACCATGCCGAAGCCGGCCTGCATGAAGAAGACCAGGAAGGCGGCGAGCAGGACCCACACGGTGTCGAGGCCGACCTTGAGGGTGGCCACGGCCTCCTCGGTGGTCGGCTCGGCGGCCCAGGCGCCCGTGGCCGAGAAGGCGACGAGCGATGCCATCAGGATGAGCACGATGCGTCGATTCATCGTCAGGTTCTCCTTTCGCTGCGTCCGTTGGGGCGCGTGGGGTGTCAGAAGGCGAAGCCCAGGGTGATGCCGGTCCACCAGTTGCTCTGCTTGCCCGCGGCGGCCGCGAGCGTGCCGTCGAGGATGTTCGAGTAGCTCGCCGACGGCGTGATCGTCACGTGGTCGCCGATGGCGACGGGGAAGCCGATGCTCACGAGGGCATCGACGAAGGCGGAATCGGCGACGCCGAAGTAGAAGGCGTTGTAGTCGGCGTCGGCGTAGGCGACCGAGGCCGAGACCTCGCAGCTCATCGAGCAGGTCTCGGAGAGTGTCACGAGGTCCTCGAACGTGTGGCCGACGCCGAGGGTGGCGTAGTAGCCGTCGGCCTCGTCGCAGTCGTAGTAGACCGTGAGGGTGGGCGACAGCGGGAGGTCGAGGCCGACGGCGCCGTACACCTCGGTGGTGCCTGGGAAGGGCGTGTTGGGGAAGTGGTAGCGGATGACGCCGACCTCGTAGCTCACGCTGCCGGCCTCGCCGCCGTAGCTCACCGTGACATCGGCCTCGTTGAACTCGCGGCGGTTGCCGTTGACGTCCGTGAGGTCCATGTTCCCCCAGAAGTTCACCGACAGGCCCTTCCAGGCGAAGGTCAGGGAGGGCTGGAACACGGGGTCGTCGGTGAGGTTGATGCCGCGCCAGACGTAGTGGCTTTTGTAGGTCAGGTCGAGCCCGACCGACCAGTCCTTGCCGCCGGCCTCCGGGGCCTCGGGCGCAGGGGTCTCGACCACGGGCTGCTCGGCTTGGGGCTGTGCAGCCCACGCGCCTCCTACCAGCATCACCCCCGCGGCGAGCGCCACGACCCAGGCCACGCGGCCACGTCGCGTTCCCATCGCTCCAGCCTCCTCTCTTCCTCCCATCGGCGACAAGCGCGCCGCCTGGCCGCTAGAGCAACCCGCGTGCCGGGACGCGGCAGGAATCTGGCGGGCTCGCTGCAAGTGACTGGCGGCAGGCGGCTTGCGCAATTGCGCCAACTGACGGGGAAGGGAGGAAGACAGGCTACCGATACGTGGCAGCGGGCATCGGGGTCATACCTGGCGGTAGGGAATCAGCGGGCAGAACGGGACGAGCCCGGGCGGCGGGGAGGCTGCCCGGGCTCGGGGTGGGTGCGATTCGGCGGGCGGCTACCGCCTCCTGCGGCGCAGGAGGGCGAGGCCGCCGAGCGCGAGCAGCGTCAGGGTGGCCGGCTCGGGGACGGCGCGAATCTCGCCCGTGGTGTAGAGCCGCGAGGTGTCCCACAACAGGCCGTTGCTCAGGGGCGGCAGGGCCAGGCTGTTGAACTCGCCGGTCAGGGTATCCCAGTCGAGGATGTTGTACCACACACCGTAGGGCGGCGGGTCGTTGAGCAGCGAGACCTCGAGCGCGCCGTCGAGGTCCATGTCCTGGGCGATGAGCAGGTCGGCGATGCCGGCGAGCACATCCACGTCGATCGCGAGCGTCCCGTCGGCCTCCTGGGTGTAGTCGCCGTTGATGAGCGTGGTACCGACCTCGGGCAGCGCGCGGATGCTGTCGCCGAAGTCGGCCGTCCAGCGGTCGCCGCCTGCGGGGTCCCACTCGAGCTGGCGCCACTCGCCGCCGACGTTGTCGGAGGCGAGGAACTCGATGCTGTGCCAGCCCTGTGTGAGGAAGACGGTGTTGGCGGTATGGTGGTTCCAGGGGTCGGTCCAGGCGCCGCCGGGGTTGGTGAGGGTGTCGTGGAGGATCTCGACGCCGTCGATGAGCAGGATGGCGCCGTCGTCGTTGCTCTCGCGGAACGCGTAGAGGCCGTCGGCGGCCGCGTAGACCTCGCCGCTGTAGCGGACCGAGAAGTGGTCGCCGCCGCCCGTCCAGCCCTCGGGGAATCGGTTGCCGTAGACGCGGCCGACGTAGCCGGTGGCCGAGGGCGCCGTGTCCCAGAACTCGGTGCCGGCGTACCACTCGGCCTTGAGGGTGCCGGGGGTCGAGGGGGAGCCGATCTCGAGCGACCCGCCCTGGTTCGTCAGGCTGAAGTCCACGACCTGGGCGTTGAGGATGCCGCCGACGAAGTTGAACTGTCCTGCCCCGGCGCCCTTGGCCAGGGTGTGGGTGACGAGCGCGCCGCCGCCGAGGTTGTAGGTGCCGGTCGAGGTGCCGGCCGAGGCGATGATCACGCGGTTGTTGATGACGGACAGGCCGCCCGTCTGCTCGACCGTGCCGGTCGTGCCGCCCGACTTGCCGACGTAGTGGGTGACGCCCGTGGCCTTGCCGCCGGCGAGGACGAGGGTGCCCGTGCTGTTGGACTGGTCGCTCACGTTGAGGTCGGTGGCCGCGGTGATCTGGCCGCCGGCGATGAAGTAGTCGCCGTTGCTGCCGCCCGCGGTGCCGATGTTGAACCAGTTGCGGCTGCGCAGCTCGCCGCCCGTCTGCACGACGGTGCCCTGGCTGCCGCCCGACTTGCCGATGAAGACGACGTTGCCGCGCGCCAGGCCGCCGTCGAGCTCGAGGGTGCCAGTGCTGTCGGTCTGGTCGGAGACGTTGAGGTCGCCGTTGACCCAGAGCCGGGCCTGGTCGGCGACGCGCACGATGCCGTGGTCGTCGGGTGCGAGCCCGACGCAGAAGTAGGAGGAGTTGTTGAGGACGGCGTCGCCGCTGAGATTGAGCTGGCCGGGGTCGGCGGCGGAGCCGCGCAGGAGGGTGACGCCGACGTTGGCGACGCCGCCGCTCTGGTTCACGGAGCCGATGCCGTTCACGCCGATCAGGTAGTCGCCGCCGACGTTGATGGTGCCGCCTGTCTGGTTGACGACGCCGATGCCGGTCGCGCCGAAGCCGACGCGCAGCTCGCGGGTGTCGAGCCGCCCGTTGCCCTCGACGTTGAGCGTGCCGTGGCCCTCCTCGCCGATGATGGTGGCGGTGTCCTGCTCGATCACGACGCCGTCGTCGCGCACGGTGAGGGTGCCGTCGCCGCTGTACCGGCCCGTGACGAGCCAGCGCCGCACGGTGAGCTGGCCGTCGCCCGAGACGACGACCTCGCCGGTGCCGTTCCAGCCGATCTGGAGGGCGCCGTTCCGGATGTTCAGGGCGCCGCCCGACAGCTCGTAGAGGCCGCTGCTGCCCGCATCCACGCCGATGCACGTGTCGTCGCCGCCGCCGTAGTGGCCGATGAAGGTCCAGCCGCGGCTGGTCACGGAGCCGGCGCTCTGGTTGAACGTGCCGGTGCCGGCCCAGCCGACCTTGACGTCGCGCACGTTGATGTCGCCGCCGGTCATGTGGAACTCGCCGACGCCGCCACCCTCGCCCCCGACGAACAGGTCGGTGGCGCCGCCCGTGCCCTGGAGCGAGCCGGTGCCGCTGAGGTAGAAGGCGCCCGTGCCGCGCGCGCTCTGCGCCGCACCGCCTGCACGGCACTCACCGGCGCCTGCGACGGCACGTCCGCCCGGCCCGCCGCCCTCCCGACGCCGCATCTCGTTGTCTTTCCTGATCTTATACAGACGGCCATCGGGCATGTGCCCGCGCCGGCCCGCCTGGCCGCGGACCCCGGATGTTGCCGAGCGTCAACATGCTAAGTCTCGGCACGCCAACGGTTTGCGGCGGATCGCCCCGGCCCGTGTTGCCGAAACGCAACATCCGCCGTGACACCGCAACCCAAGAATATATGGAGACTTATGGCATGACGGCGGGGCGGCAGCCGCCCGCCATGTTGCTGATCGGCAACGCCGCGAGCCGCCGGCGCATGCCGCCAGCCCGCGAACCAGGCGGCCCGCGGGCTGGCAGCAGAGGACCCAGATTGTGCTCCCTGACGGTCGCTAGCTCCGCCGCCGGCGGCGCAGCAGCGCGAGCCCGCCGAGGGCAAGCAGCGTCAGCGTCGCCGGCTCGGGCACCGCGTGCAGGACGACCAGGTCGTGGCCCTGGTAGTCCACGACGTCCTCGAGGTAGAGCACCTCCCAGTCCATGGCCGTGTTGGCGAACTGCGCCTGCGAGAAGTCCACCTCGGCGAACTCCCTGTCGATCTCGTTCGCCTCCAGGATGACCAGCGACGTGCACGACGGGGGCTGGAACGAGGGGTCCATGATCACCTCGAGGATGCCGTCGAGCTTGGCGAGGTCGAGCACCTCGAGATAGTCGTAGGCATCGAAGTCCTAGAGGTGCACCTGGTAGGTGGCCCCAGGGCCCTGCGCGTAGTCGCCGACGACCTGTGTGGAGCCGGCGCCGTCGCCTCCGGGCGCGAGGATGCCCGCGGCGGTGTTGTCGAGGGTCTTGGCGATGTCGATGCTGTCGGCGGTGAGGGTGCCGCCGGTCCATTTGATGACGGCGGAGCTGTTGCCACCGCCGGTGCCGACGCGGAGGGTGCCGGCGCGGAGGGTGCCGCCGGCGAGGTTGATGGTGCCGGTTGATGTCCCGACGCCGTTGCTGTTAGTGCGGGCGTCGCCGAGGAGGATGTCGTTGGCATCGAAGAGGCCGTCGCTGAGGCTCAGGGTGCCGTCGCCACTTCCACCGGCCGAGGAGGAGGTCGGGCCGTTGTGGCGACCGAGCACCACGTTGTTGGCGTAGGCGGTGACGGTGCCGCCGCTGAAGTCGAGGAGCCCATCGGCGTTGCTGCCGGTGTTCGCGTCGTTGTAGCCGACCCGCAGGTTGTTGATGCGGTCACCGGCCGAGCCGAGGAAGAGGGTGCCGCCGGTAGGGCCGAAAGCCATGGTGGCGTCGCTCTTGCGGCGGCCGACGTAGAGGGTGTCGGCGTCGATGGTGGTGGTGCCATTGAGCTCGACGACGCTGGCCTGGCTGGGGTTGCTCTGGCCCGCCGAGGTCGAGTCGCCGATGCGGATCTCGCGGGCGCTGATGTCGTTGTCGGCGCCGAGCAGCAGCGTGCCTTGCGCGCGGCTCCCGTTGGTGCGCCCGATGAAGATGTCGCGGACGTCGATGTCGACCAGCGCCGAGGCGCTGAAGTCGGCGGTGCCGATAGTCTCGCCGCCCGAGCCGCTGCGGCGGCCGATGTGGAAGTCCCGCGAGCTGTCGTGGAGATCGACGTTTCCGCCGACGTCGATCGAGCCGGTCCTGCCATTGTAGCCGACGCGCAGGTGGTCGAGGCTCAGGTCGCCGGCGATGGACATCGTGCCACCCTGAACCCGCAGCTCGCCCACGCCGGCGCCGTCGGTCACGCTGCCGTTCACCTTCACGGAGCCGCCGTTGATGACGAGGTTGCCTATCGAGTCCAGGGGGTTGGAGCCGCCGCTTTCGCCGAGGCGGACGTCGTTGACGTCGACCGTGCCGGCGCCCATGGTCAGTGTGCCGTCGCCGTGGCCGGTGTTGCCAGACTGGCGGCCGAGGACGAGCTGGTCGAGGCGCGCGTCGAAGATCCCGCCGCCCAGGTTCATGGCGCCTGTGGCGGTCTTGCTCGTGCTGCCGTTGTAGCCGATGCGCAGGTCGGCGCGGTTGTCGGCGTCGGTGTTGCCCGTGAGGTCGAGCAGGCCGCCGCTGGGCAGGGTGACGGTGCCGGTAGACTTGTGGCCGCCGACGGTCATGGTGTCGATGCTGAGGGTGTTGCTGGCGCCGAGGTTGAGGGTGGCGGTGGTGGTGCCGGTCCGCCCGCCGACGATCTGGCCGAGGGTGAGGGTGTTGGCGGTGAGGGTGTTGGTGTTGCCGAGGGTGAGGGTGCCGGTGGTCGTGGCCACGCGGATGTCGTTGGCGTCGATGATGTTGGTGTCGGCGAGGATCGCGGTGCCGTTGGCGCCGCCGCTGCCGTTCGCGCTGCTGTCCTGGTAGCCGATGATGAACTGATCGAGGGTGGCGTCGAACCTGGCGCCGCCGGTGAGGTCGAGGGTGCCGGTGGACGTAGTGCCCGTGTCGCTCCGCTTGCGGCCGACATACAGGTTGGCTCGGCCGCCGCCCTGACCGGCGAGGTCGAGGGTGCCGCCGGCGTTGATGGTGACCTTGGCCTTGCCCTTGCGGTCGCCGATGATGAAGGTGCCGACCGTCAGGGTGTTCGCGTTGCCGAGCGCCATCGTGCTCGTGCCCGAGGTCAGGCCCGAGCCTGTCGAGTCGGCCATCCGGATGGTGGCCGCGTCGATGGTGTTCGTCTGCGCCAGGGTGAGGGTGCCCCGGGCGTAGCTCAAGATCGTGCGGCCGATGGCCATCTCGGTCAGATAGGCGTCGAACTGGCCGACGGCCGAGAGGTCCAGCTCGCCCTTCGCGGAGCCGCTGCCGCCGGACCGGCGGCCGAGGTTGATGGCCGCGGGCGAGCCGGGCGCCCCGACCTGGAGGTCGCCGTTGGTCATGGCGACGCGGGTGGTCGTCTCGACGTTGAGCCCGACGTCGACGCTGCTGTCGACGGCGAGCGTGCCCCCGCCGAGGTCGGTGGTGTGGTAGTTGCCGTCGGTGTTGCGGTAGTCGAGCCCGCCAACGGTGCCGGCGAACCCCGCATCGACGATGTTCGTGGGCGTGCCCGCACCCGCGGCGGCCCCGGCGTCGCGGAAGACCGCCACGTCGGTGGCCGTGGGCACCGTGTCGCCCGTCCAGTTGGCCGCCGTGCTCCAGTTGTCGTCGGCGCCCTCGTCGTCCCAGGCCCGCTCGGTCAGGTAGTCGAAGGTCAGCAGCGGCTTGTCGCTGTCGGTGCCGTTGTCGCCCGAGCCGAGGCGGTAGCGATCCGTGTTGTTGGCAGCGGAGCCGTTCTTGTTGAGCCGCAGCACGGCCCACGCCTTGTCGGTGGCGGTCACGTTGGGGTCGGTGTTGACGATGTCGGCCACCTGGCTGAGGAAGCCGGCGAGGTCCCTGTCGCCAGTGCTGCTAGTGTTCCGCGTGGAGGGCGGGCTGAAATCGTCCTGCCAGTAGTTGTCCTGGATCTTCGTGACCCGCGAGGTGCCGATGTTCGTGCCGAGGGTGTCGCCCGTGGCGGTGTCGGTGGAGCCGGAGCTGTAGAACCAGTCGGTGTTGGCTGCGGGGGCCGTGCCGACGACGTAGCCGAGACCGTAGAGGTCCACGTGGAAGGTCGGGCTGCTGTTGTCGTCGGTCACGCGCACGCGCAGGTTCGCGCTTGAGACACTGTGGAGGTCCTTCGGCAACTCGAAGAACAGGATGGAGTTCATCCCGCGGCGGTTGTCGCCGGGTCCCTCCGACCCCACACGGAGCTTGTCCGAGCCTGCATATGCCGTATCGAAGTTCCCCGCGTTGCTTCCGTTGATGTAATACCTGACCACGAGGTCGCCGGTGTCGCTGAACTCGCTGTAGCTGATCGGCGCGGCGTGGGCGGTGGCCGAGGCGACGAGCAATGCGGCCACCACCGTCAAGAACACGGGAGGGATCTCGCGACGCTGCATCATCCTGTAAGTCTCCTTTACCAACGCATGTTCCATGCCATAGGGCTTGCGCAGCAAATAGCGTGCCGGCCGAAGCCGTAAACCACTCGATGCTGGGAAAACCGTAAGTGCCCAGCGCAATGGGAGTTGGCGAGCATCGTCCTCCGCGCTGCGATGGGGGTCCGACGCCCCGGAGTCCGCAGATGTTGACACATGTCAACACTCCCGGCGACGTCCGGGCGGCCTTATCACCGTTAGCGCTTGGCACGACGGCAGTTACAGCGTGGCTTGCGATGTTGACGCGGGGCAACACGCGGCGGGGGCGGGCCCTCACCGTCCTGGGGTGGAGCGGATGGGCTCGCCGCGCGCGAGCGCGGCGCCGGCGGCGCGGGCGTCGGCCAGGGCGGTGGGGTGCCGGGCAATGTCGCCCCCGGCGTCGATGGCGGGATAGAGCAGCTCGCCGGCGTAGTCGAGCTCGAGGACGTCGAAGAGAGCCTTGAGGGTGCGGCGCGCGCCGTCGAACATCCAGCGCTCGCGCCAGCCGCAGCAGCCGACGAACAGGCCCCGCCGGCCCGGGCGCGGCGGGTCGAACAGCGGCCGCTTCAGCACGTACTTCAGCGACCAGTAGCACTGGCAGCGGTCGATCACCATCTTGGCGTAGGCCGAGACGGCGGTGAAGAAGATGGGACTGGCGAAGACCAGGTGGTCGCAGGCCAGCAACTGCTCGAAGACGGGCGTCATGTCGTCCTGCACGACGCAGTGGCCGGCCTTCTGGCAGGCGTTGCACTCGATGCAGGGCCGCATGGCCAAGTCGCGTGCCGCCACGAGGGTCGTCTCGGCGCCCGCCTCCTCGCCGCCCGTAAGTACCTCGCGCAGCAGCAGATCGGTGTTGCCGCCGCGGCGCGGGCTGCCCGCGATGCCCAGGATGTGGACAGGCATAGCCTACCTCCCCGGCGGCCACCGGCCGCCGCTAGTCGCTCGACTCGGCGGCGTCGCGCTCGCGGCGCAGCAGCGCGTAGGTGACGAAGCACAGGCCGGCGAGCGTGGAAGAGCCGACGTAGCCGCCCGCCGACGCGATGGCGCGCGGCAGCGCCGCCGCGGCCGTCAGCCGCAAGGCCACCGACACATGATGATACATGTAAAGCGACACCGCCAGGAAGAGGATGCTGATGACGAGCATCGTTGCCTTCAGGACCAGCTTCATCGCGACGCACTCCTTATTTCGGTCCTGCTGCCCGGCCTCACTCCCCCTGGGGGCTATCGCCGTCGCCGCCGGCCGCCGCCTCGGGCAGCGGAGTGGCGGGAACCAGCGGCTCCGGCGTCCGTGTCTGAACGTCCAGCAGGCGCAGCAATCGCAGCTCAATCTCGCGGGTGAAGGGCGCGCGGTCCTCGCTGGCGGGCAGCGGCGCCTGCCCGCCGGCCATCATGTCGTGGCCGCCCCCCTCGCCCAGGCCCTCGAGCAGGCGCTCCATCAGCCCGCCCGCGTTGCCCTGCCGCACGACCGTGCGGGCCGACAGGTGCACCCGCCCGTCGTAGATGCCGTGGCAGAGCACCCAGCGCGCGCCCTCGAGCCGGAGGAACAGGTCGGCCAGCTCGGCCAGGACGTCCGGCGAGTCGACCGCGCCGAGGCCACAGATGGCCACGGGGCCGTAGATGCGGCAGCGGGTCAGCGCGCGTGCCAGCGTGACGAAGTAGCCCCGGGGCAGGCGCTCGCGCTCGATCTTCGCCAGCAGCCGCCGGTTGGCGCGCGGGTAGAGGTAGAGGAAGGCCTCGTTGTCGGCCGCCGAGGCCCCGCGGGTCAGCTCCTGCGTGTCGGTCTTGATGCCGTAGAGCAGGACCGTGGCGAGCTGGGGGTCGGGCTCGATGCCCGCGGCCCTCAGGTACTCGGTGAGGATCGTCGAGGCGGCGCCGTAGCTTGGCCGGATGTCGGCGAGCTGGCCCGCCTCGATCCCCGGGCCGCGCGGATGGTGGTCGAGGATGAAGTCCACAGCCGCATCGGCCGGCCACGAGTTGTTGCCGAACCCCGGCTGCGTGTCCACCAGGACGCGGAAGTCGAAGGCCTCGAGGTCGAGCGAGCCGAGGTCGTGGAGTGTCTCGCCGAGGAACTGGAGGGTGGCGACGTTCTCGGCGCGTCCGCTCTCGCCGCGTGCGGCGATGAGGCACTCGAGTCGCGCCTTGTGCTCGAGCAGGTGCTTGAGGGCGGCGGCGCTGGCCATGCCGTCGGGGTCGGGCCGGTCCTGTGCGGCGATGACGGCGCGGCCGCGTCCTGGCGCCGCGGCCGCGCGGGCGGCGCGCAGCAGCCGCGCCAGGCGGTCGCGAGCCGGGTCCTGCGCCTTCGCCATGGCCCCGTCCCCACACCTCGGAAGCGGTTGCGCGCGGACGCAGCCGCTGCTATGATGGCCGTCAGGGCGGCACTTCGCCGCGGCGCGCGGAGCGCCGCCGCGGGGTCATTATACCGATGGGGGGCGCCGGGGCAAGTACCCCGGCAGAGGACAGGAAGGAGAGGGCCCCATGGCAGCCGTCAACCCGTTGGACTACGCCATCCAGCTCGAGCGGGACGGGCAGGTCTTCTACAGCGAGGCCGCGGCCGGCACGCGCAGCCCGCTCGGGCGGAAGATGTTCGAGAGCCTCGCCGCCGACGAGCGCCGCCACGAGCAGCTCCTCGGCCAGGTCGCCGCGCAGATGGACGTGGCGCTGCCCGACGACACGCCGCGGCAGCGGATCGTGACCCTCTTCGGCGAGCTCGGCGACCAGATGCGGGCCGACCTCGGCGCCGAGCCCGAGGACACCGACGTGGTCCGCAAGGCGATCGACATGGAGCGCAGGTCGGTCGAGCTCTACGCCGAGCGCGCCGGCCAGGCCGGCAGCGACGCCGACCGCGGCCTGTACGAGCGGCTCACCCTCGAGGAGCGCGAGCACCTCGAGATCCTCGAGAACACCCTGAGCTATCTCAGCGACACCGGCCAGTGGTTCCTGTGGGGCGAGCAGGGCCTGCTCGACGGTGGATGAGCCCGCCGGCGCCGCGCTCGGGAGCGGGAGAAGTGCCAAGCGCCACGTCGGTTTGTAAGCGCCGTGTAACGTCGCCATATTTGCCTTGACAGCGAAGCGCCCCGCAGTATAATCGCCAGTGGGCAGGCGATTTAGGTGTTCGGCGGCGCACGACAGCACCGCGCGGCGGCACCGGTGTGCCGGCTGCGCACGGGCGAGGAGGCCCAAGCCTTGGCACGCAACGTCGCCTGGGGCGTTGATATCGGCGAGTCGGCCGTCAAGGCCGTCAAGCTCCGCAGGATAGGCGACTCGGTCGTCATCCAGGACTATCGCACCGTGCCCTGCGAGGCGCGGCCCGAGGACGGTCAGGGCGGCGACCGCGACGGCCGCATCCGCGCCGCGCTCGCCACCCTCCAGCGCGAGGTCCGGCTCAAGGGCGCCGCCGTCGCCGTCTCGATGCCAGGCCGCGACGTCTTCCCCCGCTTCATCTCCCTGCCGCCCGTCGAGCGCAAGCGCATCCCCGAGCTCGTCCGCTACGAGGCCCGCACCCAGATGCCCTTCCCCATCGACGAGGTCATCTGGGACTACCAGCCGCTCACCGACGAGATCGCCCCCGGCGAGGAGGTCGAGGTCGCCCTCTTCGCCATCAAGCGCGCCACCGTCTACCACTTCCTCGGCAACCTCTCCGAGGCCGCCCTCCAGCCCGACCTCGTCAATATCAGCCCGCTCGCCCTCTACAACTTCGTCATGTACGACCGACCCGTCGAGACCGGCACCGTGATCATCGACCTGGGCGCCGGCAACACCGACCTGGTGATCCTCGACGGCGAGCGCTTCTGGACGCGCAACGTCTCGATCAGCGGCAACGACATCACCCGCGCGCTCCAGGAGAAGTACCAGATCAGCTTCGAGGAGGCCGAGAACCTCAAGCGCAAGGCCGCCACCTCGAAGCAGGCCGAGAAGCTCTTCGGCGTCATGCGGCCCATCCTCGACGACCTCATCGGCGAGATCCAGCGCTCCATCGGGTACTACAAGGCCCAGAGCCGCAACGTGCGGATCGAGCAGGTCATCCTGCTCGGCAACGCCTTCAAGCTCCGGGGGCTCATCGGCTACTTCCGCAAGAACCTCGACTACGAGGTCTCCCTGCTGGACTCGCTGCGGCGGGTGAAGCTCGGCGCCGAGAGCGACCAGCGCAAGTTCGAGGCCGAGCTGCCCAACTACGGCGCCGCCATCGGCCTCGCCCTCCAGGCGCTCGGCCAGGGCAGGGTGGACATCGACCTGATGCCGCCCGAGGTGGTCCGCGACCGCATGCTGCGGCGGAAGATCCCCTGGGCCGCCGCCGGCGTGGCGCTGCTCGCCCTGCCCATCGCCCTCGGCTTCATGTCCGTCGGCCGCCAGGAGAGGGCCGTCGGCGACGAGCTGCCCGGCGTCGAATCGCAGATCCGCAAGCTCGAGGGCATCGAGCGCGAGATCCGCGACACCGCCAACAACGAGCAGGTGCTCGGGCAGCTCGAGGGCTTCGCCGAGGCCGGCGAGAAGCGCAACCAGTGGGTCCAGGTCTTCGACCGCCTCAACCGCGCCTTCGCCAAGATCCCCCGCGACCGCTTCCTCGCCGTCAAGATCCTCGAGGTCGGCGCCGCCGACCGCGGACGCACGGGCGCAAGCCAGGTCCCCGAGTTCACCACCGAGATGATGATCGAGGGCATGGAGCCGCCCCCCGACATGCCGCGCCCCGACGACGCCAAGGACGCCGACGAGGAGGAGAAGAAGAAGCCCCTCATCGTCGAGGTCCAGTTCGAGAAGCGCGGCAAGCCCCAGTCGGGCGACGTCAAGTTCCTGACCGACACGTTCCGGGAGCGGGAGGACGCCTACCTCGAGGGCATCCTCAACGTGCAGTTCCGCGGGGTCCAGGTCGCCAGCGACAAGGATCGCGGGGTCATGCGCGACCACACGGCGGGCGCGACCCCCGAGGAGTACTATATATTCACGGTGTGGGTCACGTTCGGCCAGAAGCCCGAGGCCGAGGCCACGGCGCCCGAGGACGCGCCCAAGGAGCCGTGACGCGCCCGGACCCACGCCGCCCCCATCGGCTCGGCGCCGCCTGAGCCCCGGCCTTCGTGAGGCGAGCAGCCATGGCCTTCCTCAAGAAGCACTTCGTCTGGATCCTCCTCGTCCTCGTCCTCGTGGCCGAGGGCGGGGTCACCTTCGTCCTGCTCGGCCGCAGGAGCCGCGTCAAGCAGCAGTTCGAGGACCTCGATGGGAAGAAGAAGCGTCTGGCGGAGCTCGAGATCTGGGAGCGCGAGGCCCCGAGGCTCCGCAAGGGCTTCCAGCGCGTCCGCACCAGCCTGACGTCGCAGCGCGACACCTGCGCCCTGTTCTTCTGGCGCCGCGACCAGGTGCTCGAGACCCTCTTCGACGACCCCAAGCTCGCCCAGTTCCGCACCCGCATCACGCCGTGGGGCAAGCGGGCCGCCGGCTTCGACCAGTTCCGCTACACCTACCAGAACGTCTACAACGAGCGCGCGGACGCGCTGGTCGAGAAGGCCGAGGCGATGGCCATCGGCCGCGGCGGCCTCGGGCTCGCCAGCAACACCGCCTTCACCCAGCCCCACATCACGATCGGCGACATCTACGGGGCTCAGAAGGAGTACTGGCTCATCGAGGCCATCGTCAACGCCGCCGTGGCGGCCGAGGTCTCGGAGCTCGACCCCATCCGCATCACGCGCGGGGCCAACGTGCCGCGCGGCCGCGGCCGCGGCGGCACGCCCGACGAGGAGGGCGGCAAGCAAGGCAAGCTCCACAAGCCCATCACCGTGGAGGTCGTGGCGCGCTGCCCCTACCCCCGGCTCGCCCGGTTCGTCCACAAGCTCCACACCTCCGAGCTGCCGTTCCGCGTCCGCGCGCTCCTCGACGTCGCCCGCAGCGGCTCGAAGCGGAAGCAGCCCGCCGGCGAGCGCGTGCGGTACCGCTCGGGCCCGCGCGGCATGGGCGAAGGCGTGCCGCCCGAGGCCATCCTCGAGGGCATCGAGCGCCCGACCGCCCCGGCGGCGCCGCGCATGCCCATGGACGGCATGCCGCCCGAGATGATGGAAGGGGTCCCGCCGCTCAGGCCCGGCATGGAGCCCGTGGGCGTCGAGCCCAGGCCCGCCACGCGCCGCGGCCAGCCGGCGCCGCCCGCCGAGCAGTTCGTCGAGGCCCAGCTCGCCTGCGAGGTCAGCGACTTCACCCTCGACATCGCCAAGGCCAAGGTCACCGGCTCGAAGGTCAACACCAAGGACGGCTTCACCCAGTGGCTCACCGCGCAGGTCAACGCCCGTCGGCGGACCTCGCTGCTGCCGCTGTGGCGCGCGCTGCTCACCGGCCTGGCGACCGCCGAGCAGGTCGACGAGCAGGGCGACGCCCTCCAGATCACGTTCCGCCCAGGCGGCGCCGACGGGCACTTCGACGAGGGCCAGGCGCCCTACGACGTCGGCCTCGACCTGCGCGACGGCACCAAGATCCAGCTCGAGCTCCGCCTGGTCACCTTCGAGCCGACCGAGAGCGAGCAAGGCGTGGCCAAGGCCACCATAGGACGATAGGACCTGCCCAGCGGCGGGGGCCCCCGGTCCTCGGCCGAGGCCCGCGGCGTGAGCGCGGGCCGTCGCTCCCGAAGGGAGTCGCCCGATGAGCGTCAGCGATGTCAAAGCCACAGCCTTCCGCTTCTGCGACAAGGCGTTCCTCGCCGCGGTCGTGCTCTTCGTGGCCTGGAACATCATGTCCTTCATGTCCCCGCCCGAGGAGCCCTTCGGGCCGGGCGGCGGCGGCGGCGGCAAGGCGCCCATCGAGCCGCCCGCCGAGATCCCCAACATCGCCGCCAAGGCCATCGCGCCCTTCCGCGAGGACAAGGTCGCCCAGCCCACCACCCTCGCCCACGACCCCTTCTGGCCCCAGCGGGTCGTCATGCTCCAGACCGTCGTCCTGCGCAAGCCCCCCGAGGGCGTGGACGACCCCAAGACCATCGAGAAAGCCAAGGCCATCCGCGAGCTCACCGCCAAGCTCGCAGGGCCCCTCGTCCCCTGGGACCCGCCCTCCTGGTGGCTCGCCGCCGTCTTCCCCAACTACGCCCGCATCCTCGCCGCCATGCCCGAGCCCTGCGAGGTCAAGCACACGGTGGACCCCGAGACCGGCAAGCAGATCACCTTCGAGGCCACCAAGTTCGGCCACGCCATCGGCTTCCAGGGCAACCTCGAGGACGAGAACAAGGTCCGCGTCGCCGTCATCGTCTACCCCGGCACCCCGCCCACCGACGTCGAGCTGCTCGGCCCGCGCGACGTCATCGTCCGCGAGGAGCAGCTCGGCCACGTCGTCGTCCGATGGGTCGAGGAGCCCATGCCGCGCGACACCACCCGCGGCAGCACGACCAAGAAGAAGGTCTACCTCCGCGCCGCCTACTTCAACGTCTACCGCAAGGCCAAGGGCGAGACCCACGAGCGCCTCATCGCCCGCATCGACGGCCCCGCCGCCAACCGCCGAGCCGTGCCCGTCCAGCCGGGCGCCGACCCCATGATGGAAGAGATGATGCCCCCGGGCGAAGTCTACGACGACGGGAGGGGCATGCCGCCCGGCCTCCCGCGCCGCGGCGTGCCCTACGAGCCCATGCCCGGCGTGCCCCCCGGCATGACCCGCGAGCAGATGATGGAAGGCGGCATGCCCCGGGGGGGAGCGCCGCCCCGCATGCTCGTGCCCGAGGACCGGGGCGAGACGCCCCGCGACTTCCAGCCCGACCGCACCGAGCGCAAGAGCGAGTACCTCTACATCGACAGCACGGTGGAGAGCGAGGCCAACTACACCTACTCGGTCAAGGCCGTCGGCGTCGACGACCTGGGCCAGGAGTACGTGGAATACGCCTCGTCGGAGGCCGACACCGCCGGCCCGGGCTACCCGATCCTCACGGCCCAGAAGTTCACCATCGTCTACATCGGCAACCGCGTGCGCAACGGGATCGTCATGGCGAAGATCATCGTGTTCATCGGCCGGCGCGAGGACCCGCTCGAGGCGCGCGAGTTCCTGGTGCCGGTCGGCGGCTGGATCGGCGATGCGCCCGATGTGGCCGGCGCGGAGGACGAGGAGCCCGCGGCCGACGACGAGGCCGCGAAGGCCGCCGCCGCGGCCGGCGTGCTCGCAGCCGCCGACGTCACCGGCGAGCCGCCCGCCGGCGCCGGCGAGGACGAAGGCGGCCAGAGCTACGTGACCCGACACGTGCTCGTGGACATCGTGCCCAATGCGCGCCGCCTGCTGGTGGACGACATCGTCACCGCCGACCAGGCCGGCAAGCCCAAGCGGATCAAGAGCTACAAGTACGTCCCCAAGCCCAAGATCATCATCCGCGACCGCAAGAACCGCCTCCACGAGCTGTGGCACGAGCGCCTCAGGCTCGCGCCCGCCACCGACCGCGACAGCCGCGACAAGCGCAGGATCCGGCAGCCCGGGATCCCGCCCGAGGCGTTCGAAGGAATGCCTCCAGAGTACCTGGAGGAGATGCGGCGCCAGCCGCCGCGAGGCAAGCGCCCCCGCCGCTAGGCGACCGGGGCGCATCCGATCCTGCGGGGGCCCGCCCGAGCGGGAGCCCCCGGCATGCGCGATTTGAGTTGATCGCAGGCCATCGGTTCGCTAGAATAGCGACCTGCCGCTCCCCCTCCACCGAGGGTGGGGCGCCGCCGTTTGCCGCAACGAAAGGAGGCACGGTGTGACAACGCCTCGAGCCCCCCACAAGGCACCCCGACCCCCGGCTGCGGCCGCGCGGCACCGGCTCGGGCTGCTCGCCGTCTGCCTGCTCGCGCTCGTGGCCCCCGCCGCGCGCGCCGACGGCGACCCCGCGCAGTTCCTCGAGAAGCTCCGCAACCGGCGCGAGAGTCAGACCCGCGAGGACGCCCGCGAGTTCGACCGCCTCATCCACCAGGGCCGCCTGCTGCTCGAGCAACGCGCCTACGACCAGGCGCGCGCCCTGCTCGCCCGGGCACACGCCATCCGCCCCGACGACGACACCTGCCGACGCCTCCTCGCCCAGATCGACGTCGCCACCGCCACCCCCGCTCGCTCCCAGAGCCTCCTCAAGGCCCTTCGCGACGACCGCACCTCCCGCGAGCGCACCCAGCTCCGACTCCTCGAGCACGACCTGTTCAACGCCCAGCAGGCCCTCAAGGCCGGCAAGCCCGACCTCGCCCGCGACCACGCCCAGCGCGTGCTCACCGGCGCCCAGTACCTCGGCGACGCGGCCCGCGCCGCCGACCTCAGGACCAAGGCCCAGGCCGTCGCCGACACCGCCGCCAAGGCACGCGACGACGCGCGCGCCCACAGGCAGCAGCACGACCTGGCCGCGAGCCGCCGCCGCGCCGCACACGACCACGACCAACACCTCTCCGCCCTGTGCAAGCGCGGCTGGCAGCTCCACCAGGACGGCAAGCTCGACCAGGCCGTCGCCATCGCCGACGAGATGCTCAAGCTCGACCCAGGCAACCGCAAGGCCGTCTTCCTCCGCCTTCAGACCCAGCAGGCCATCGACCGCCTCCACGACCCCAAGGCCCTCCGCGCCGAGCGCGATGCCCGCACCGTCGAGAACCTCGTCCAGCAGGTCGAGCGCGAGATGACCGTGCCCGAGGACATCGCGGCCAAGGTGGTCCTGCGCGGCAAGAAGGACTTCGGCGGCCCCGTCGGCCTCCCGCTCGCCAGGCCCATGGAGACCTGGGAGCAGCGCATCCGCGCCAAGCTCGCCGAGCCGGTGACCGTCGAGTTCACCCGCGCCACCGTCCCCGAGGCCTGCCACCACCTCTCCCAACTCGTCGACTGCCCCATCATGGTCGACCCCTCGGCCAGCCGCGAGGGCAGCCAGTTCAGCCTCCCCAGGATGACCGTGAGCTTCGAGCACGTCCTGCGCTGGCTGTGCCGCTTCAACAAGCTCACCTACACGGTCCGCGACCACGCCATCCTCGTGACCATCCGCGGCGGCGGCCGCCTCAACCGCCCCGTCACCCGCGACTACGACGTCAGCGGCCTCCTGGTCCCCACCCGCGCCATCAAGACCACGTTCGACGGCGGCATCCAGGTGGACGGCCACACCCTCAAGCCGATCATGGAGCCGAAGCTCGCCGCCGCACAGAGCCGCGAGCCGCGGTTCGCCAAGGACGTCGTCGGCGAGGGGTGGGTGGACTTCATTCGCTCGACGGTCGAGCCCGACACTTGGGGCCGCCCCGCCAAGGGCGCCGTCCTCCAGGAAGGCCCCCGCTACACCATCCAGTACCGCAACGGCCGCGTCGTCGTCGTCCACACCCCCGAGGTCCAGCGCGAGATCGAGCAACTCCTCAACAACTTCCGCCGCGCCCGCAACCTCCAGGTCCACATGCTCGCCCGCTTCCTCCAGGTCGAGATGGACTTCCTGGTGAACATGGACCTCGACATCGGGACGGGTGCCGACCCGGACAACCCCGACGGCTTCGCCATCGACCCCAACACGGGCAGCCTGGACGACACGCACCGCTGGGAGGTCTTCGGCGAGATCATCAACGACGACGAAGTGGCCTCCATCGAGGAGGGGCTGAACGCCACGGGCGGCCTGTCGCTCGCCTACACGTTCCTCAAGGACGAGGACTCGGTCAACGCCTTCCTCCAGGCGGTGGTCAAGCACCGCAAGGGCACGCTGCTCATCGCCCCGCGGCTCACCTGCTTCAACACCCAGCGGGCCAACTTCCAGGCCGTCACCAACTTCAACTACGTGCGGACCGTCTCGTCGGACAACGAGCCCGAGATCGGCAACATCCCCGACGGCATCGTCTTCGACATCCAGCCCTTCGTCAGCGCCGACCACCGCTACATCACCCTCGTGCTCCAGCCCCAGCTCCGCACCCTCATCAGCCTCACGTCGTTCCAGTTCGTCGGCGGCGGGGTGCGCGAGCGGTTCATCGGCATCCCGACCGTCGAGCTCAAGAGCATCGCCACCACCGTCACGGTGCCCGACGGCGGCACCGTGCTCGTCGGCGGGCTCGCCAAGGCCGACGAGGTCGCCGGCCTGGCCAGCGTGCCCTTCGTCTACCAGATCCCGCTATTGCGGTACCTCTTCCGCGAGTGGACCGAGACCGAGCGGCGCACGAGCATGATCATCCTCGTCACCGCTCACATCGTGCCCGACATCTTCGAGGACTGACCGGCCCCCCGCGACGCGGGGCCGCTCCGCAGGCCCGACGACGAAAGGAGGCGCGGCGTGAAAGCGCCTGAGACGAGAGCTCCTTCGAGCCCCCACGCTCTGCTGTGCCGAGCCCTCGCGGCCCTCTGCCTGCTGGCCCTCGTCGTGCCGGCCGCCAGCCAGGCCGGCGACGAGGCCGCAGTGGCCCGCCAGCAGCGCGCCCGCGAGGCCAAGCTGCTCGTGGACCACGGCCGCCAGCTCCTCGCCTCCCGGGCCTACGCCGAGGCGCGCGACGCCTTCCGCAAAGCCCTCGCGCTCGTCCCCGGCGACGCGGCCTGCGCCCGCCTCCTCGCCCGCACCGAGCACACCCTCGGCATCGCGCCCGACCGCCGCGTCCTCGAGCACGCCAAGGGCCGCCGCGAGTCCACCGCCCGCCTCATGGCCGTGCAGCTCGACACCGTGCTCTTCGAGGCCGAGCGCGAGCTCGCGACCCACCCCGAGCGCGCCGCCGGCCGGGCGCGCCGCGTCCTCGAAGGCGTCGCCTACCTCCACGACGCCGAGCGCGCCGCCGAGCTCAAGCGCCGCGCCGAGGACGTCCTCGCCAAGGCCACCGCCGCGAGCGAGCGCCGCCTCGACGAGGTCCGCCGCCGCGACCTCGCCAAGGTCAAGGCCGAGTCGCGCAAGCGCGCCGACGCCCAGGCCACCCGGCTCCGAGCCCTCCGCGACCAGGGCTGGCGATACCTCGAGGACGGCAACCAGGAGAAGGCCCTCGAGGCCGTCGAGGCCATGCGCCGCATCGACCCCGTCAGCCCCGACGCCCTGAAGCTCCACGACGAGCTCCGCCTCATCCGCCTCACCGCGCCCACCCTCCAGGGCCGCTCCAAGGCCCGCAAGCAGCGCGACACCGAGCTGCTCCGCGACCTCGACCGCGAGATGCTGCTGCCGAAGCCCGGCAAGGTGGTGCTGCGCGGCGAGAAGACGCCCGTGGGGCGCGGCCCTCTCGGGCGGCCCATGGAGCCCTGGGAGGGCGAGCTGCGCGCCAAGCTCGAGCAGCCCGTCGACATGGAATTCCGCGGCACGCCCCTCGGCGAGGCCGTCCGCCAGATCGCCGACGTGGCGGAGGTGAACATCATCGTGGACCCCGAGGCCAAGGCGGAGAAGACGCCGGTCCACATCAGCCGCTCGCACATGCCCGCGGGCTCGCTGCTGCGTTGGGTCGGGCGCTTCGCCAGCCTCGAGTACTCGCTGCGCGACGGCGTGGTCGTGCTCGCGAGGCCGGGCGGCGCGCTCGACGAGCCCGTGCGCCGCTCGTACGACATCGCCAGCCTGGTCACCCCGGCCAACGAGGCCCGGCCCCTGCCCGAGGTGGGCCCGGTCGAGCCCATTGCGGTCGCCGCGAGCGCCCCGGCGCCGCCCGAGGAGGTCAACCCCGACGTGATCGGCCAGGGCTGGGCCGACTACCTCCGCAGCACCATCGCCCCCGAGACCTGGGACCGCGCCCTCCAGGAGGCGCCCCGCTACACCATCGCCTACCGCAACGGCCGCATCGTCGTGGTCCACTCCCCCGAGGTCCACCAGCAGATCGAGCAGCTCCTCAACAACTTCCGCCGCGCGCGCAACCTCCAGGTCCACATGATCGGGCGCTTCATCGAGATCACCTCCGCCTACATGGACTCCTTCGACCTCTCCCTGGGCGCCACCAGCGAAGGCACCCTCGACCCCATCCCCTACGACAACCACCACTGGACCCTCGCCGGCACCGCCGTGCACGACCCCGAGCGCGAGCTGCTCACCCGCTTCCCCAACTTCTTCGCTGCCGGCGGCGGGCTCAACCTCCAGTACAACTACCTCGGCGACGACGACGTGCAGGCCATCCTCCAGGCCGTCATCAAGAAGCGCCACGGCACGGTGCTCACGGCGCCGCGCCTGACCTGCTTCAACACTCAGCGCTCGAACCTCCAGGTGCTCGTCAACTACAACTACGTGCGCCGCGTCACCACCGACGACGAGCCCGAGATCGGCAACGTGCCCGAGGGCATCATCTTCGACATCCAGCCCTTCGTCAGCGCCGACCGCCGCTACATCACCCTCATCCTCCAGCCCCAGATCCGCGAGCTCGTCGAGCTCGCCACCTACCACTACTCCACCGAGGTGCAGGTCATCGACCAGGGCAACGTGTCGGTCGGCATCATCCAGGAGAGCTACGTCCAGCTCCCCACCACGCGCCTGCGGTCGGTCGGCACGACGGTCACGACCCCGAACGGCGGCACCATCCTGATCGGCGGCTTCTCCGAGGTCGAGGAGCGCCACGCGGTTGCCAGCATTCCCATCCTCGAGCACATCCCGCTGCTGGGCCGCCTGGTCCGCGGCTGGGACCAGGCCGAGGGGCGGCGGAGCCTGATCATGCTCGTCTCCGCCGAGACCGTGCCCGACATCTTCTCCGAGGAGGACTGACGCCCGGCCCGAGGCCGCCCGCCCTCGCGACGCGGCTCACCCCCTCTGCCATGCCTCAGGCTCCCGTCGCCCCGCAGTCGGGTGGGCTGCCGCCCACAGGGCCGCGGGGCGTGCTCTCGCAGGGCCGGGAATCACGAGAGGACGCGACCTGATGAGGATCCCGCGCGTCAGCCTCGCTGTCGCACTGCCCGCCGTGCTCGCCGCCACCGCCTCCGCGGGCATGTGGCGCTGGCAGCGCAAGCTCGAGTTCGCCAAGGCCCTCTGCACCCGCCAGTACTACGACATCGGCGACCGCGTGATCGCGCGCCTCGAGTCCGACAAGAGCATCATCGGCATCGAGAAGGCCTTCCTCCACCGCGAGCTCGGCGACTACTACTCCGACCTCGCCGAGATGGCCATCGCCGAGAAGCGCGACCTCGGCCTCTTCGTCCAGTACCTCGACAAGTCCCGCGCCTGCTTCCTCAAGTTCCTCGGCCACGCCTCCATCAAGACCAACCCCCGCTACGGCTCCGACCGCTTCGACATCGGCCTGCGCCTGTCGCGGATCCAGCTCGCCATCGCCGAAGGCCACGTCCGCGAGCTCGACAACGACCGGCTCGCCAAGGCCGAGAAGGAGAAGCACAAGAAGCAGGCCGTCACCATCCTCAAGGCCGCCATCGCCGCCTTCGACAGGGCCGTCGGCGAGAAGGCCAAGGGCGTGAGCAAGGTCAAGGGCCTCGCCCCGCCCGCCACCGCGGACGCCGCACTCCGCAACAAGTGGCGCGAGCGCTACCGCATCGCCCGCGAGGAGCTCTTCAGGGTCCGCCTCGAGCGCAACGTCAGCCGCGTGCGCTTCGCCCAGCTCCTCAAGCAGGTCAAGGCCGCCGCCTCCGAGTGGCAGGCCCAGCTCGCCACCGCCGAGAAGGACTACCGCCAGCTCCTGCTCGACTTCTCCGGCACCCCCGGCGCCACCCAGGCCAACCTCGAGCTCGCGCGCTGCCTCATGGAGAAGGGCGCCAAGTCCGACAAGGAGGCCCTCGAGCGCCTCACCGAGGTCTGGGAGAAGCGCATCGGCTTCCGCCGCTACAAGAAAGTGCCCTGCGAGGCCGCCCAGATGAAGGCCTCGATCCTCCTGCGCCAGCGCAAGGGCAAGGACGCCGTGCCCGTGCTCGACGGCCTGCTCGCCTTCGCCTCCGACAAGGCCTGGAACCCCGAGCAGAAGACCGTCAACGCCGTCATCGAGACGCTCGAGGCCGTGCCCGAAAGCGACCGGGAGAACTTCGATCAGCGCGCCATCGCCAAGGCCTTCCTCATGGAGGCCGAGGCCTACGCCCAGATGGGCGAGGCCGCCGAGAAGGGCAAGAAGCCGCGCAAGCAGATCCGGGCCATCTACGGCGCCGCCTACGACATCGCGCTCGGCGTGCTCGAGATCCGCCGCTTCCTCGACCCCCGCTACAGCCCGCTCGTCGAGAAGTGGCGCGTCAAGGCCAACCGCCCCGTCGCACCCGCCATCGTCCGCCAGCGCTACCTCGACGCGATCAACAAGAAGAAGTACGCCGACGCCGCACGCTTCATGCGCGAGATCGCCTCGCGCCAGACCCTCCTGCCCCGCGACCAGCTCACCCCCGAGCAGAAGCGCCAGCAGTGGTTCACCGTCGGCCAGTGCTACCACGCCGCCGGCCTCCAGTACGAGGCCGCCATCGCCTTCCTCGCGGCCGGCCGCTGGTTCCCCCAGCCCTCGAGCGAGGCCTACAAGGCCGCCTCCGCCGCCATCTCCGCCGCCAACGCCCAATACCAGAAGACCAAGGCCCCCCACGACGAGAAGTTCCTCCGCTGGATCCAGATGCAGGCCGAGGCGCTCAACCCCTACGGCAAGGGCGGCATCTACATCCGCCAGGCCGAGACCGCCCGCGACGAAGGCAACTACCGCCGCGCCCTCGATCTCCTCGACCTGGTCCAGCCCGACCAGGACGCCTACCCCCACGCCCTCTACCACAAGGCCCTGACCTACAAGGCCATCTACAACGTCCTCGACGCAAAGGCCAAGGCCGGCCCGAAAGGCACCGCCGCCGCGTCGAGGATGACCGCCGCCTTCGACCAGCTCTTCGCCTACTACAAGGCCGCCGCGCCCGAGCTCCGCAAGAAGGGCGAGAAGGACACCCTCGAGCGGCTCACCGGCGTCGTCGGCGCCGCCATGGCCATGTACACCGACTTCTACCTCCGCCCGCCCGCCAAGGACGCCGCCAAGGTGCTCGAGCTCACCACCGGCCTCACCGAGCGCTTCCCCGGCATCGACAAGACCCCCGGCTACCCCGTCATGGTCTTCAGCCGCATGCGCGCCGCCTACACCCTCATCGTCGCCGCCGACCCCGACGCCGGCGCCAAGCTCCTGCCCACCATGCAGGAGGCCTGGAGGACCCTCAGGGCCTTCCCCGACTTCCGCTACCTCGACAAGGCCGCGGCCATGGCCGCCCAGAGCAACATCGCGCTCGCCAAGACCCTCGAGAAGGCCGCCGAAGCCGCCAGCGACCCCAAGGCCAAGGCCGCTCTCGCCGCGCGCGCCACCACACGCCGCGACAGCGCCATCGACTACTACCTCCAGCTCGTCGCACTCGCACCCAGGCAGAGCCTCCGCACCTACCGCTACATCCTCCACAGCCTCAAGACCCGCGAGCACGAGCCCAAGAGCGAGGACTACCGCCGCATCGTCGAGCTCGCCCCGAAGATCATCGAGATGTTCCGCAAGGACCCCCGCGCCGCCGACGACATCCTCAGCATCCAGAGCGCCCTCGGCATCGCCTACTACCACCTCCAGAAGTACCGCGAGGCCATCCCCGTCCTCGAGGCCGTGGACGACGTCTACGAGAAGCGCTACCAGGACGCCCTCGCCCCCTACCGCGCCGCCCGGCGCAAGTGGGAGGAAGACCCCAAGCACAACCCCCGGCCGGACCGCGCACCCCGCCGCGCCGCAGGCCAGCCCGAGACCATGGAGCGCCTGGCCTTCTGCTACCTCGCCGCCAACACCACGTCGAAGTACGAGCGCGCCGAGAGAACCTATATCACCCTGACCCGACTATACCAGAGGAAGCCCGAGAAGTACTGGGTCGTCTTCTACAACCTCTGCGAGACCTACCGGCGACGCGGCAGCTTCGAGGAGGCCGCCAAGCAGATCGACCGCGCCTGGCTGCGCGACCCGACCCTCGGCGGCCGCGCCAGCAAGGCACGCTTCCGCTCCCTCGTCGCGCGGATACAGACGGGCATCGCCAAGCTGGAGGACGCCCAGCGCAAGGCCGCCATCGAGCCCCTCGTCAACCGCCTGCTCGACGACTTGCGCAAGTAGCACCAGAAGGAGACCGCCTTGAACCCCGCCGCCCCTCAACGCCTGCTGCGACTCGTCGCCGCCGCGGCGCTCCTGTGCGCCGTCGCCGCCTCGGCAGGCCAGATCACCGACCGCATCTGGCTCAAGGGCGCCAAGGAGCCCCAGATCGTCCAGATCGATGAGGAATCCGTCGACGGCATCAAGGCCGGCCGAGCCAACTTCAGCATCGTCGGCGTCACCCGCATCCAGTACGGCGACGCGCCCTTCGCCTTCCGCGAGGCCGAGCAGCACCGCGAGCAGGCCCGCTACGAGGAAGCCATCCGCCTCTACGAGACCGCCCTCCGCGACAAGGTCTGCAAGCGCCCCTGGTGGCTCCACCCCAACTGCAAGTACAAGATCGCCCTGTGCCACCTCGAGGAGGGCTCCGACCTCGCCGCCGCCGCCAAAGCCTTCCAGACCGCCCTCGCCGAGCACCCCACCTCGCGCTTCCAGCCCGACATCATCCTGGGGCTGGGCCGCGCCCACTTCCGGCAGAAGAAGTACGCCGAGGCCATCCGCCAGTTCGACGAGCTCGCCCGGCTCGCCGCCACCAAGAACTTCGAGGAGTGGCTCTACCGCGCCTACCTGTGGAAGGCCAGGGCCCTGCGCGAGGACGGCCGCCTCAAGGACGCGCTCGCGCTCATCCAGAGGATCGTCGGCGCCGCCAAGGGCGAGAAGTACGAGGACATCTACATCGCCGCGCGCACCGAGGAGGCCGTCATCTACATGGCCCAGGGCCTCTACGACAAGGCGGTGGACCTGCTCGGCAAGCTCATCCAGCGCATCGGCCCGGCCGTGGCCAAGGAGATCGAGGGCGGCAGCGGGACCCGCTCGCAGCGCATCGAGGCCACCTGCTTCAACACCCTCGGCCGTTGCTACCTCCAGATGGGCAACAAGGCCGCCGACGCCGCCAAGAAGCAGAGCCACCACTACGAGGCCCTGCTCAGCTTCCTGTGGACCGTCGTCCTCTACCAGCGGCTCCCCGCCGAGCACGCCGAGGCCCTCTTCTACGGAGCCCAGTGCTTCGAGAAGCTCAAGAAGCGCACCCGCGCCACCGAGCTACAGAACGAACTCGTGCAGCGCTACCCCGACAGCACCTTCGCGCGTCGGACACGGCCAGAGAAATAGGCCCCAGGCAACGAAGCAAAGGAGAGAAGGCAGTGAAGCTGAAGGTGTGGACTGTGGTGTTGATGTCCGTCATCGTAGCCCTGGGCACCAGTGCCCTCGTCTCGCAGCTCTACGCTGCCGAGCCCGCCCCCGCAGGCGAGCCCGCGGCCCCCGCGGCCGCGCCCGCGGGCGCGCCCGAGGCGGCCCCCGCGGCTCCCGCTGCGGCCGAGCCCGCCGCCCCTGCCGCCCCCACCAAGAAGCGCGCGCGGTCGACCAGCGTGCTCGACACCATCAACAAGGGCGGCATCATCGGCTACTTCATCATCGGCCTCTCGTTCGTCGCCCTCTCGCTCATCATCGAGCACGCCGTCACCATCCGCCGCGAGAAGGTCTGCCCCACCGAGCTCGCCAACGAGCTCCAGGACTACTTCAACGAGGAGCAATACGAGGAGGCGCTCGAGCTGTGCAACGTCGAGCGCAACCTGCTCACCGACGTCATCCGCGCCGGCCTGAGCCGCATCGACGCCGGCTACGAGCGCATGCAGGAGGCCATGCTCGAGGCCGGCGAGGAGGCCAACGTCGCCCTCCAGCAGAAGATCTCCTACCTCAGCCTCATCGGCAACATCTCGCCCATGCTCGGCCTGCTCGGCACCGTCAACGGCATGGTCGGCGCCTTCGGGAAAATCGCCGTCATGACCGTCGTCAAGCCCTCCGTCCTCGCCGCCAACATCAACGAGGCTCTCGTCACCACCCTGCTCGGCCTCACCGTCGCCATCCCCGTCATGTGCGCCTACCAGTTCTTCTCCAACCGCGTCACCCGTCTCGTCCTCGAATCCAGCACCGTCGTCAGCGACCTGATGGAGCGGTTCAAGCCCGCCAAGTAACCCAGGAGGTCGCATCCGATGCACATCGAGCCAGGGAAGAAAACCAAGACCACCGAGCCGAACATGACGCCCATGATCGACGTCGTGTTCCTGCTCATCACCTTCTTCATGGTGGTCACCGAGATCACGCGCCAGGACGAGATCGAGGACATCCAGCTCCCCGACGTCACCGCCTCGAAGCCCGACGACAACCCCGACCCCAACCGCCTCGTCATCAACATCTCGCGCCAGGGCACCCTCTACGTCGGCGGCACCCCACGCTCCGACAAGTGGGTCTTCGACGCCCTCGCCGTCGAAGCCCGACTCAGCCGCGACCTCAAGACCAACATCTCCGACCGCGTTGTCCTACTCAAGGCCGACCAGCGCGCCGAGTACAAGCACATCCGCAAGATCATCGGCTGGTGTGTCCAGAAAGAGATCGGCATCTGGCGCCTCGCCTTTGGCACACTCCCCTTCGAGGCGCGAGGAGGCGGCACCTAAGCCCCCCGACCAGGAGCACTCGCCATGGACCTCTCGGGCAGAAGCTCACGCGACGTCGTCAAGAGGGCAGAGCTCTCCCTCACGCCCATGGTCGACGTCGTCTTCCTCCTCCTCATCTTCTTCATGGTCGGCATGAAGTTCAAGGAGTACGACCGCAAGCTCGTGGCCGACCTGCCGAAGGCCGGCAAGCCCCTCGACGACGACAACCAGCCCCCACCCAGCGAAATCTGGGTCATGATCAAGAACGCCGGCACCCCCAGCAACCCCAGGGTCAAGGTCATCATCGACCAGCGGCCCTTCACCAACTGGGACGACATCCACAACACCCTCGCCCGCCTCGCCAAAGCGCCCGGCGCCAAGCAAGACCCCGTCATCATCGCCCCCGACGACGACGCCCTCCACGGATGGCTCATGAAGATCCTCGACTCGCTCAACCAGCTCCAGTTCCGCAACATCAACTTCAAGCAATAGCCCCAGCACCCCACCCCCTGCACCGCGCTCGCCGCCTGCCCCCGGGCGGCGAGACTCGTTCTGGAGCCCCCGCCGCCAGCGGGCCCTCGCCCGCGAGATTCCCACCCCCGCATCGAACCTTTCGCCCCACCCCAGCACTGAACAGGTAGGCGACCCCAGAGAAGGCTGCCCCTGCCGCAAGGGGGCCACGCCGTGAAGGAGCCCGTCCCCGCCACAGCGCTGCTCGCCATCGCCGCAGTGCTCTGCCTCGCCTGCCCCGTCGCCCTCGCCGCCCAGCCTGCCGCCGACGACGCGCCGCACCGCGTCCCCGGCGAGACGACCAGCGTGCTCGACACCCTCAACAAGGGCGGGTTCATCGGCTACCTCATCATCGGCCTCTCCTTCGTTGCCCTCTCGCTCGTCATCGAGCACGCCGTCACCCTGCGCCGCGACAAGCTCTGCCCCACCGACCTCGCCGACGAGCTCCACGACTGCCTCGATGGCGAGCAGTACGAGGAGGCCCTCGAGCTCTGCACCGTCGAGCGCAACCTGCTCACCGACATCGTCCGCGCCGGCCTCTCCCGCCTCGACGCCGGCCGCCCGCGCATCGAGCACGCCATCGAGGAGGCAGGCCAGAGCGCCGCCGTCGCGCTCCACCAGAAGATCAGCTACCTGTCCCTGATCGGCAACGTCGCGCCCATGCTCGGCCTGCTCGGCACCGTCAACGGCATGGTCGGCGCCTTCGGCCGCCTGGCAGGCATGGGCGGCGTCGTCAGGCCCGCGGTGCTCGCCGGCCACATCAACGAGGCCCTCGTCACCACGCTGCTCGGCCTCACCGTCGCCATTCCGGTCATGTGCGCCTACCAGTTCTTCGCCAACCGCGTCACCCGCATCGTCATCGACTCGACGACCATCGTCGGCGACCTCATGGACCGCCTCCACCCCGCCCCCTGACACGGGAGCGACGACATGCGCATCGCCACCGATCGCAAGCCGAAGACCGCGTCGGCCAAGCTCACCCCGATGATCGACGTCGTGTTCCTGCTCATCTGCTTCTTCATGCTCGTCAGCGAGATCTCCCGCCAGGACCAGCTCGAGATCCAGCCGCCGCGCACCGTGGCCAACCAGGACCTCGATGAGCCCGCGCTCATCATCACCGTCCTGCACGGTGGCACATACTACGTCGGCGGCGAGGCCGCCGATCCCGGCGAGCTCGAGAACATCCTCGAGGTCGAGCATCGTCTGAACCCCAACGGCAAGATCCTCATCCGCGCCGACGCCCGCGCCCACTACCGCCACATCCGCGCCATCATCGGCCTGTGCACCCAACGCCACGTCGCCATCCACCGCATCGCCTTCTACACCCAGCCACTCGAAGCCTAGGGGATGGCCATGGCGCCACGCGAGAAGCCCAGACGCGACATCCTCAAGCACGCCAAGCTCTCCATCACCCCCATGATCGACGTCGTCTTCCTCCTGCTCATCTTCTTTATGGTCGGCATGAAGTTCAGGGAGCTCGACCGCACGCTCGAAGCCATCCTGCCAGCGATGGGACCTCCTCCCCGTCATCCTGTCGAGCGCCCCGACGCCGAGATCTGGATCCTCATCAAGAACCGGGGGACGGCGGCCCACCCCGCGCCGAAGATCGTCATCGACCAGGTCGCGATGAGCGACTGGGACGCCGTGTATGCGCGCCTCGCCCGCCTGGCCGAGGTCGGCAGCGCGCGCACCGACGTCATCGTCGTCGCCCCCGACGACGACGCCCTCCACGCCTGGGTCATGAAGGTCCTCGACTACCTCAACCAGCTCCGCTTCGAGAAGATCAGCTTCAGGAAGTAGAGTAACATTTCAGCCGACTGAGGTCCCATCGTCAGGCAGCGGAGGCAACGAGCCGG
>CBFDBL010000003.1:0-33239 GCA_965603035.1 uncultured bacterium | reverse complement strand
CTGGATTCAAAATCCAGTGGGGGCAACCCCATGAGGGTTCGAATCCCTCCTCCGGCACTCGCTCGATGCAGCAGCTCCCTGGCGCCGAGCGACGCCAGGGAGCTTCTCTACGGGCCTCGCTGCCCGCCCGCGTGGCCGAGCGCGGGACTCCACGACGAAGTGAAAGCCCTCGCGATGCCTTGACACGCTCGGCGGCCGGCGCTAGGGTCCTGTCCGGCCACCTCGGTCGGCGGCCGCACGGGCCGTCGGGGGGCCGGTTTCCCGGAGAGGGGCTAGCTATCATGAGAGAAGACAGGACGCCCACTTGGGGCGGCGTGAGTCGCCGCCAGTTCCTGCGGGCGACCGCGCTCGCGGGCGGCGCGCTCACCATCCTGCGGCCGTCGCCGGCGGCCCAGGCGGATGCCGGGCCGCTGCCGACGCGCGTGCTCGGCCGCACGAAGGCGAAGGTCACGATCCTCGGTCTCGGCACCGCGCCGATCGGCGAGGGCCCCGTGGCGACTCAGGACGCCGAGCGTCTCTTCGGCGAGGTGCTCGACCGCGGCGTCACCTACGTGGACACGGCGCGGATCTACGGCAACGCGGAGGAGGCCCTCGGCCACCTGGTGCCCAAGCGCCGCGACGACCTGTTCCTGGTGACCAAGGTGTGGGCCGACAGCGCCGCACGCGCCGAGAGGTCGCTGAGCCAGTCGCTCCGCCTGCTCAAGGTCGATCACCTCGACCTCGTCCACATCCATCACGTCGGCGGCAAGAACGTTGACCGCGTCCTCGCCTCCGACGGCGTGCTCGACTACCTGCTCAAGCAGAAGGAGGCCGGGAAGCTGCGCTTCATCGGCCTGTCGGGGCACTGCCGGCCGCCGCGGTTCCTCCACGTGCTCAAGACCGGGCAGATCGACGTGGTCATGCCGGTGATCAACTACGCCGACCGCACTACCTACGGCTTCGACACCAAGGTCCTGCCCGAGTGCCGCAAGCACAACGTCGGCGTCGTCGCGATGAAGGTCTACGCGGGGATCAAGGGCGGCTTCCGGTTCCACAAGAAGGGCTACGTCGGCTGCGCCACCAAGCCGGAGCTTCTGCCGCAGGCCATGGCCTACGTGCTCGATCTGCCCGGCGTCAGCGTCGCGAACATCGGCCCCTACACCCGCGAGCAGGCGCTCCAGAACGTCGGGTTCGCCCGCAAGTACAAGCCGCTGACGGACGAGCAGCGCGCGGCGTTGCTCGAGCACGGCAAGCGGCTCGCGCCCCAGCTAGGTCTCCGCTACGGCCCGCTGACCTGACACGCTCGGGCACGGAGCCCGAACCCCAGAGCCTCGATCCGAGGAGAGCCATGACCGCGGACGGACACGGCCGGCGGCGGTTCCTGGGCGCGGGCGCCCTCGGCGCAGCGTCGGTGGCCGGGGCGCTGGCGCTGCGAGGCGCGCGGGCGGCGGAGCCGGGTGCCGCGCGGCCGGGCAAGCCGCCGGGGCCGCTGGGCCTCACGACCTATATGTTCAAGCACTACGACCTCGACCAGACGATCGCCATGGCCCGGCGCCTCGCCGTCGAGCACATCTGCATCCGCAGCAACCTGCTCCCGCTCGCGGCCACCCCCGAGCGGATCGCCGCGGCCATCGCCAAGGTGAAGGGGGCCGGCCTCACGCCCTACGGCGGCGGCGTCATCTACATGCGCAACGACGCAGCCGTCAACCGCGCCTTCGAGTACTCCCGGGCCGCAGGTTTCAAGCTCATCTCCATCAGCATCCGACCGGACTTGCTGCCCCTGCTCGACCGAAAGGTCCAGGAATACGATATCCGGGCGGCCATCCACAACCACGGCCCGGAGGACAGGCACTGGCCACATCCCGCCGCCATCTACGAGAAGGTCAAGGGCCTGGACAGGCGAATCGGCATCTGCCACGACACGGGGCACACCCTCCGCGCCGGCGTGGATCCGACCGAGGCCACCGTCAAGACTGCCGACCGCCTGCTGGACGTCCACCTCAAGGACGTGGACGTCGCGGCGGCGAAGGGCCACAGCACGGAGCTGGGCCGCGGGGTCTTCGACATCCCCCGGTTCCTGCGCGCTCTGGCGAGGGTCGGCTACGCCGGCGTCGTCGGCATCGAGTATGAGAAGCACATGGACGATCTGCTCCCCGGCCTCGCCGAGTCGGTCGGCTACGCGCGGGGCGTGCTCGCCGCGCTGGCGTGAGCGCGGTGCGGAGGGCAGGTCGTGCAGGACATGATGGGAGGGGGGTGCCGCCGCGGCGGCGAGCCGCTACAGATCGACGTCGCTGTCGATGTCGCCGTCCTCGAGCTCCTCGATCATCCTCTCGATGGCGTCCGACAGGCCGCCCGACTTCGTCTTCCCGCTCGGCTCGTCCTTCTCGCGGTCGCGTTGGCTGGCGGGCTTGTCCGCGTGGTCCTTTCGGCGCGTGCCACGGGGCGGGCCCTTGTCGGCCATGGCCTCGAGCAGGCGCTGCGCCAGCAAGGTTTTCTCGTCCTGCTCGGCGCCGGGGTCGGTGCCGGAGTCGAGGATCTTCTGGAGCCGCCGGCGCCCGGTGCCGACGGTGCCCTTGAAGGTGCGCATGGCGCGCTCGACCTGCTTGCGCGTCAGGGTGCCGCCACCGAGGACGATGTCGAGGTAGGCCACGACCTCGCCGTCGTCGGGGTCGATGCCGAACTTGACGAGCTTGAGCGAGTAGTTCATCGCCATCATCGCGCACAGCAGGGCGCGGCGGTGCTTGCCTGGGGGCGCCGTCATCAGCCCGACGGTGCGAAACTGCACGAGCTTGCCGTCGCTGGTGACGGCCGCCACGATGAGCAGCGGCACCCCCTCGGCCGAGACGAAGCAGGGCACCGTGTCCTCGGCGGGCGTGCCGTGCTCGACCCCGCACTGGTCGAGCAACGCGATGAGCTCCGAGAGGGTCATCCCAGTCCTCCGTGCCGCGGCTGGGGCCTCAGTGGGTGAACACGTAGTAGGCGACGGCCGTGATCGCGGCGACGCCGAGCAGCAGGATGCCGATGGCGAGGATGATGGTCGCAGGGCTGCTCTTCTTCGGGCTCGCAGTCTGCGGCTTGGCGGGCGTCCTCGACGGCGGCGCCGTGACGCGGCGCTCGGGCTTCTTCTCCTGTGCCGGCCGGCGGCCCTCGCTCGGCGGCTTGCCCAGGACCTCCTCGATCTCGGGCCACACGCGGCGGGTGATGACCGCGATGAACTCGACGATGGTCCTGAGCTGGCTGGTGGGGAGTTCGCGGCTGTCCTCCAGCGGGACCGCGATGCGAGCGCGGATCTCCCCGTCGCTGGGGTCCCAGGCCAGCTTCACGGCCTTGTACTGGTAGTTCACGTGCGCGAGCTTCCCCAGGACCGCCTCCAGCCGCGGGTGGTCCTTCGGGCACTTCCCGAGGTCCATGGCCGACACGTCCAGGTACTCTCCGTCCTCCATCAACTGGACCACCATCTTGAGCTTGAGGGCCCCCACGCCGAGCAGGAACAGGATCTCCCGCTCGGAGACCTTCGCGAACTTGAGGTCCTGCTCGCGCAGTGCCCGAGCGACCTGGTCGATGGTGATCGCCAACGCTTGCCCTTTCCCCAGGCTCGGCCGCGGACGCGCCCTCGCGCCGCCTCCCGCCGATGCCGCACCGAGGCGGTGCTGCCGCTGCTACCATTCTCGCCACGAAGCCTGTCGTGTCAAGCGCGTGCCCGGCTCCCCTCGCCGGGCCCGCGGCCCGGGCGCCCGCGGTGAGCCGGTCACGAGCCGCCGGGCCCGTCCGCGCCGTCGAGCTGCGCCAGCTCGCGGCGCACGGCTTCCTGGAGCCGCTGGAGGTCCCGGCGGGCGAGGTCGGCCTCCCCCTTGCGGATCCTGGTGCGGACGTCGGCGAGTGTGAGGGTCTCGACGGGCGCGAGCTCCGTCTCTGCCGCTGGCGCGGGCGGCGCTTCCTGCTGTGGCTTCTGCTCCGTCGCCGCGACGCCGTCGGGCTGGCCCTCCGCCGCGAGGGCGACGAGGCCCGGCACGCCGGCCACCTCGGGAAAGTAGCCGACGGCGGCGCCCTGGAGGACCGTCTCGGTCTCGGTCCTGCCCGTGCCGAGCGCGGCGATCATGACGGCTCCGCCACCAGCCACGGCGTCGGGCGAGAGCTGGCGCACCTGGGCGGAGGCGAACCGCTCGCGGATCCCGCTCATGATGCCGGGGAGATGCATGGAGCCGCCTTCCAGGAGGACGTACTCGAGCTCGTCGGCAGCGACGCCGGCCTCGGCGAGCAGCGTGCCGACGCGCCGCAGCGCCAGGTCGAGCCTGGACCGCACGTGGGTGCGGAACACGTCGCCGACGACGCGCGCCCGCAGGCTCCCGCGGATGCTGGGGGTCAGCGCCGTGGGGACGTCGAACTCGAAGCCGTCGGTGTCGCGGACCGAGAGCTTGGCCACCTCGGCCCGGTACTGGAAGTCGGTCCAGGTGCCGAGATCGCGCACGTTGCTGTAGACGATGCGGCGATCCTCGAGGCCGTCGATGACCGACTGCATGATGGCGAAGTCGAAGGTGTTGCCGGCCAGGAGGCCCTGCTCGCCGTCCGCGGCCAGCACCCGCACGCCGCGGGGGGTGACGCGCACGACGGCCATCCCCAGGCCCGAGTAGCCGGCCGAGAGGGCCAGCACGGTCGCACGCTCCTCCTCGGCCATCTCCCGTTCCTGGAAGAACGAGCAGATGCACTCGACGTCGGTGACGACCGCCGTCTTGGCGGCGCCGAGGCTCGCGCACGTCTCGATCAGCAGATCCTGCCCCAGGGCATTGAGCCACGTCGGGCGGGTCACGAGCAGCCCGTCCACCGGGCTGCCCGAGAAGGTGCTCGCCGCCCGGGTCACTTGCCCGAGGATCGAGCGCAGGACATCGCGCATGGTCAGCGCCTGGCCGCTGACTGCGATGCTGAAGTCGGGCACGAGGCGCTGGAGGAGACCGGGGAAGAAGCAGGACGCGTACATGCGGTTCGTCGGCACCTGCTCGAGGATGGGGAAGACGGGCCGGAACTTCTCGAGGGTGAGCGGGACGGGCACGATCGCCCTCTCTTCCCCGGGGTAGAGGTACGCCACCCGGCAGGTGGTGCAGCCCAGATCGACGCCAACCTGGATGGGGCTCTTCTCGCCGTTCGAGCTACTCATCAACTCACCTCCTCAGGCGATCGTCAGCGATATATGATCTCCGGGGCGATCCCTTCCTCGCCGCCCCGGCCGATGCCGGTCTGGCTGCTGAGCGCGCGCATGACCAGCTCGTTGACGGCCATGCGCGTGCGCTCGAGATCGGGGTCCTTGTCCTGGTAGGCGCGGCGCAGCTTCTGCGCGGCCTCCTGGATCGTCGGGCCCAGCTCTGGGTGCTCGCTCGCCGTCGTCTGCTCGGCGAGCAGGAGGGCGGAGCCGACGCCGCCGCCCACGAGCATGGCGTCGTGGATCGCCTCGCGGAGACGGACGGCCTCCTTGGCATTGCCCGAGGTGATCGCGGCCTCCGCGTCGGCCAGGTCGTCCTGGAGCTTCCTGCGGGTGCCCGGCTCGATGAACTCGCGGTAGTCGTCGAGGAACCGGCGCGCCTTCGGCAGCAGGTCGGTCAGCTCGCGCACCGGGTCGCTCGCCTCGGCCTCGGAGCCTGAGGCGTCGGGCGCCTTGAGCGCCCAGCGGGGCTGGAAGTCGCTGCTGGAGGTCGGGAACCGCAGGGTGATGTAGAGCGTCCTGTCGCGGGTGAAGCTGAAGCCGACGTCCACCGGGTCGCCCTCGGCGACGTCGGCGGGGATCTGGGTGACCTGGAGGACGCTGATCGGGCGGTTCTCGGAGGCCTTGACCTTGTCGCCCTCCAGGATGTTCACCGAGAAGCCGCTGGCCGAGGGGATGAAGAACCTCTCGACCTTCGGCTCCGTGATCGGGTACGGCAGGCCGCGGTTGAGGATCACCTGGTAGGCGTCGGTGTTGGTCCCCGAGCGGTACCGCACCCCCAGCGACCAGGGCAGCACCGACTGGATCTGGGGGCTGTCCGCGGAGTCGTCCATCGCGAACTGGGCGATCTGGAGGTCGCCGGCGCCGCAGTGAGGGCACTGCTCGGCGTCCACCGGGATCTCCTTGCCGCAGCCGGGGCAGATGATGCCCTGGATCATGTTGGCGTAGATGGCGGCGCCGAGGGCCACGGCTTCCATCGGGCGCTGCGCGAGCCTCACCCGCGTCTGGCCGTCCCGCTCGAAGAGGTCGCGCAGCAGGCTCTGGACGGCGGGCACGGCGCTCGAGCCGCCGACCATGAGCACCTCGCTGAACTGCTCGGGGTTCAGGCCGTGCTCCTCGAGGTAGTCCTCGATCCGCTCGCGGATGCGCTTGAGCAGGGGCTGGATGAGGTCGAGGAAGTCGCCCTGCGTGATCTCCAGGTCCACGTCCAGCAGCTCGCCGTCCCGGGTGCGGCAGGCGCCGGGGACGATGGCCGCGTAGGAGTCGGCGCCGCCGCAGAGGGCCTTCTTGACCTCCTCGGCCATGCTGACGAGCTCGGACTCGAGCCGGAGGTTGTCGGCGCGGACCTCGCCGCCGGAGTCGAGGATGTGGTTGCGGATGTGGCGGGCGATGGCCCGGTCGATGTCGTCGCCGCCGAGGAAGTTGTCGCCGCCGTAGGAGACGACGCGGAAGCTGCGGCCGCTGCGCTGGATGAGCGAGAAGTCCAGCGTGCCGCCGCCGAAGTCGAAGACGAGGATGCGCGCGCGCTCGATGTTTCGGCCGCGGCCCTCGTAGAGGGCGGCGGCCGTGGGCTCGTCGAGGAGCGCCTTGACCCGCAGCCCGGCCAGCTGCCCGGCCCGCCGCGTCGCCGCCCGCTGGGGCTCGCTGAAGTAGGCGGGGCAGGTGATCAGCGGCGTGCCCGGATGGCCGGCGGGAGCCCCCACGGCGTAGTCGATGGTGCCCGAGCGCAGGCGCGCCTCGGCGTCGGTCTTCACCTTGCGCAGGATCTCGGCGGAGACCTCCTCCGGCGTCAGCAGCTCGCTGCCCAGGCTCACCAGCAGGCGTCCCGGCGCCGCCGTGTCCTCGCGCACCTCGTAGCTGACGTGCTCGCAGGCCACCTGGGTCTTGCTGTCCCTGAAGCTGAGCCCCATGAACCGCTTGATCGAGCGGACCGTGTTCTTGGGGTCGCGGCGCGCGTTGTTCACGGCCAGCAGGCCGACGAGGTACTTGGGCCCCTCGCTGCCCGGCGCGCTGCGCCGCGCGGCGACGGCCGAGACCGTGGACATCATCTGCTCTTTGTTCGGCAGGATCTCCGGCGTCCCCTCCGGGCCCACGATGGCGATCGACGAGTTCGTGGTCCCCAGGTCGATGCCGACGGAACAGGTTGTGCGGTCCTGCTCGCTCACGGGTTCTGCTCCTCCTGCTCCTCGGGCGCGGTCGGCGGTCCGGCAGGGGTGCCTCGGGCGGCCGAGGCATCGGTCCCCTCGCTCTGGGCGCCGGGCGCCGCGGAGACGATCACTTTGGCGCAGCGCAGCAACATCGGCTCGAAGCCAGGCGCCAGGACCTCGTAGCCGTGCTTGACGATCGTGGTGACGGTGTCGGGCGGCAGGTCCCCGCGGGGCTCTGTGCCCACGACCTCGTGGAAGCGCAGGTCGAGGCTCTGGCCCTGGCGCGCGGTGGGTCGGATGCCGTGCAGCAGGAGCACTTGCGCGAGCTTGCGCCGCAACAGCCCCAGGCGGCCGGCCTCGTCGTCCTCGGCCTCGCCGAGGAGGTGGTCGAGGTCGTCGAGCACCTCGGCTACCCCCGCGGCGAGCGAACTGTACTCGCGTAGCAGCTCCGCCTGCGGACCCCTCCGGGCGGTTGGGTACGGCGCGACCTTCCAGTCCTGTGGTTCACCGCTCATCCGGTGGCTCGCCTTCCTGTGTGTGCAGCGCGGGGTCGGCCTCCCACAGCGGTGGCTCGCCGCCCAGCGCGGGCGGCATGGCCACGCGGTGAGCTCTGGGCGGCTCGCCGTGCGGCGGCGCCGTCTGGGCGAGACGGCGCACGAAGGCCCAGGGCAGCGGGTAGTCGGCGGAGTGCTCGCCCGCCTGCTCCGCCTGCGGCGCCTCGGGCGGCAGCTCGTAGCAGAAGAAATCGACCACGAGCCGCCGACGCGGCACCCGCAACTGCTCCCAGGCCAGGTTCACGTTCGCGTCCGCCAGGTCGGCGGCGCTCATCTCGAACGACACGTCCTGCACGGCGTCCGCAGGGCTGTCGGGCGCGATGCCGAAGCGCTCGAGGACCCGGTAGGGGAACCCGCCGTCCCACGGCAGCTCGGGGTCCACGAACGCGCGGTACTGCTTCTCGCTCATCGTCGCCGTCCTGTCAGCATCGCCGGCTCGGCCAGTGCGGCGGCCCACGCCGCCGGGGGCAGGGCCCTCCTACTCCTCGTCCGGCGCGTCGACCTGTAGCCAGCCCAGCGCTGGCGGCGGCGCCGGCGGTCGGTCGCCCGGCAGCGACTCGAGCTGCCGCAACTCCTTCCTGAGCTTCTCCACGTCCTCGCCGGCCGCGGCTGGATGCGCGTCGAGGAACTGACGGCCCTCCCGGATGGCCTCCCGGAGGATCCGGGCGGCCTCCTCGCGCTGGCCAGCCTTCTTGAGGTCGAGGGCGTGAAGGCCACAGGCCCGCACGAAGTTGGTCATGACCTGTAGGCTGTCGGGGTCGCGGCGGTGGGCCTTGCGCACGTGGGCGAGGGCATCCTTGTGTCGATCGAGCCGGTTCGCCAGGAACACGCCGAAGTTGGCGTGCACCTGGGTCAGCGCCCGGCCGTAGTCGCCCCTGCCGATGCCATACCGCCCGCTGAGGGCGAAGCGGTCGGCCATGCTCAGCTCGGCCGTGAGGCGCTCGACGGCCCTGTCGGCCTCCTCGCCGCGGGGCATCTGGCCGGTGCGCAGGCTCTCGTTGAGCTCGTCGAGCCGCTGCTGGAGGCTGTAGAGCCAGCCCATCAGCATCTTCTCCAGGGCGGAGCGGGTGTGTCGGATCGGGTCGATGAGCTCGTAGCCCAGCAGGCCGACGTACTGGGAGAGCTCGATCGCGTTGTCGAGGTGGGCGACCACGTCCGCCACGTTCACGCCCTCCCTGCCGAGCAGTCGGCGCGTCTCGGCGAGCCGTGCCTTCACCATCAGGAGGGCGGCGTGGGCGGCGAGGAGCGCCGCCTGCGCCTCGGCGCCCTCCAGCAGAGCGTGCACGGGGAAGCGCGCGCCGAAGTCCGGGGCCCGCACCGCCTCGGTCACGCCCGCCGGGGTATCGGCATACCGCAGATCCTGGACGTCCGGCGTCAGGGCCGCCAGGGACGCGATGGCCCCCGCGTCGGGCCTGACTTCCGCAGTCCGGAGGTCGGAGAACAGGAGAACGAGGCGCTGGCAAGCCTCGGGCGTCATGCCCGTCAGGGTCACGTACCTCAGGTTCTCGTCTCCGTCGGCGGTGCAGAGCCGCTGGAAGGCGCCGTGGATGAACGCGCCGACCTCGTCGAGCTGCGAGAGGAACCGCGCGGCCAGGTACCCGCCTGCGAACGGGTGTCTCCGCACCCGAATCTTGCGCTCGGTGGCCAGGTGGGCCCCTTCCGTCTCGGCCTGCCATTCGGCGCGCAGGCCCCCGGCCTCGCGCGCGCAGGTCTCGTCGCACTTCGTGAAGGCCGTCAGCAGGCGCTCGACGATCTTGCGGAGCTCGCTGTGCACGGCGTCGAGGTACTCGCCGTGGTCGGGCGGCATCGCGCGCTTGTAGATCGTCAGCCGCCCGAACACCCATCCCGCCAGGTAGCTCGACCCCGCCGAGTCCGCCACCACGGTCAGCATCCCGTGCAGGGCGAACACGCGGCGCACGGCGTCGGGGAACCGCTCGCGGTCGCACCGCAGCGTGGCGGCGTGGTGAGCCGCCACCAGGAAGGCGTGGTGGATCCGCGTGCCGTGGGTGGGCTCCTGCCGCACGGCGTCCCACGCCTCGGCGGCGGCGCGCTCGGTCGCTCCGGTGGCGGCCAGCAGGGTCGCTCGGTCCATCGAGTCGAGCGGCGACAGGTCGGGCTCGCCGCGGCCGGCCAGGACGTCGGCGACGGCCTGCCGCAGACACCCCGTGAGGGCCTCGGCGTCGGCGCACGGCACGAGATGGATGTCCGCCGCCAGCCGCCCGCGGTCGTTCCCCAACGCGTTCAGGGCCTGATCGAGCAGCCTCTTCTTCCTGGGGTCGGTCTCCTTGGGCACCTCGAAGTCCGCCTGGTCCCTGATGGCAGGCGAGGACGTGCCGGGTCGAACGCCGAACCTGTGGAGGCACAGGTAGGGGTGGGCCGCGTCGTCCACGTCGGCGGCGAGCACCAGGGGCGCCTCCTCGTTCGCCAGCAGCGGCAGCATCTCGGACACGCACGTGCGGGGGCCGCCCGACGAGGCTGGCTGGAGCCTCTCGGCGAGTCCCGCGGCGTAGTCGCTCAGCGCGCCAGGCTCCTCGGGAATGTCCTCGAGCGCCGGTGAGCCCTGCCCCGGGCTGTCCTGCTGGTCGCGGAGCCAGAGCCACAGCTCGAGCCTCTTCCCCGGCTCGAGGAGCGCCGGCGGTGGGCCGCCATGGGGCACTGGCACGCGCGCGAGCTGCTCGCGGGCCGAGCGCGCGCGCGCCCGCAACTGCTCGCCCACCCCCCCGAGCGCCTCGCCCACGGCCTGCTCGAGCGCCTGCCCGCCCCCGTGCGCCTGCTCGTGGACGCGGGGGAGCAGCTCCTGGAGCTCGACGAGCTTCGCCGCTGCCGCGCGTGCGCGCGCGACCTTCGCCAGCGGGGTCGGCTCCCCGTCCATGGCGCCCAGCTCGCGCTCTGCGGCAGCCAGGAGGGGCTCGGCGCGCTGGCGCACGAGCTCGTCAGCACGGCTGAGGGCCTGGGCCATGAGCGCGCGGACGCCGGGCTCTGGGAGGAAGCGAGGGCCGGACGCGTCGAGCAGGCTCGTGATGCCGGCGAGGGCGGCCAGCCGGGCCACCGGGGCTGTCGCCGAGCTCGGCTCCATCGTGCTGCACCGCTCGAGCGCGGCCGTGACTCCCTGCTCGAAGACGCCGGAGGCGAGCGACGCGGCCTCTCCGCCTGCGTTGGCGAAGACGCTCTGGAGCCGCTCGCAGCCCTCGCCGAGCGCGGCCAGCTCGCCACCCTCGAACCGCGCGAGGTCCCGGACGGCGGCGACCGCCGCCTCGGAAAGCTCCTCGAGGCGGTGGAGGGTCCGCCGGAGCGTGTCGAAGCCGCTGATGACGGCGGTATCGAGGTCCACGACCGCAGGGCTGAAGTCGCGGCGGATGGTCACCGGCAGGGCGTGCCAGTCGTCGTACACCGCGCTCCAGGGCCGCCGGACGCGGATGTCGTGGAGGAGCTGCTCGTAGTTCCGCTCGGCGTCTCGGAGTCTCGAGATGGCCTGCGAGAGCTTCCTCGCGCATTCCTGGACGGCAGGGCTCTCGTGGTTGAACAGGCCCTTGAGGTCGTCGAGCGCTGCCCCCACGGCCTCGTCGTCCCCCCAGTTGTCCTCCACTCGGTCGAGGATGCCGCGGAGCTGGCACTCGGCCTGGGGGACGACGAAGAGCGCGGTGCGGGTGGCCGGCGCGTAGAGCACGGGCAGGAACCACTGCGCCATCCGCTGGCGCCGCAAGTGGCGGGCCGCCTCCAGATAGGCCTGCTCGACGTAGACCGGCCCGTCGGGAAGGGCGTCGGCCGCAGGGCGGAAGAGCCGCTCGTAGAACCGGGCGAAGAACGGCAGCACGCTGTCCTCGCTCCCCCGGGCGAGGAGCGCCATCACCCGTGTCCCGCCGCCGAACTGCTCCATCAGCTCGAGGGCGAGACGCGAGGAGTCGCAGACTGTCAGCGTGATGAGGCGAGGCGGCTGGAGCCTGCCCAACAGGTGGGCGAACTCGCCGAACTCGACCCAGTCCGGGCTGCCGTGGCCGCCGGAGTCCGACGCGCGCCCCTCGAGCTGCACGCTGCCGCTGCTGCGGCTGCCGTGCGCGACGACGTGCACGATGTCCCACTCGGGATCCTCCGCCGCCAGCCGCTCGAGCTGCTCACACGTCCCCGCGCCGTTGACGACCCGCTCCTCGGGCGCCAGGAGCCAGGTCGCCCATGCCTGCCGGACCGTGCCCAGCGCCCCCTCGAGGTCCAGCCGGGTCATCCCTGCGCCCACCGGGCTGGCGCCGATGAAGAGCACCTTGATGGGCTTGCCCGCCGTGTCGATCGGCTCGAGCGTGGCGTCGCCGTACCCCCGCACGACCACGATATCCCTGTCCACCAGGAACCGATCGCCCTTGCGCGCCGCCTCCCACACGATGTCCTCGCACATGCACCACCCGGCCTTCGGGTCGCCCTGCGGGCAAAGGTAGAGCAGGGCGTCCCGCTCGAGGTCGTCCCGCACGAGGCCGTAGGCCGTCTCGCAGATCGCGGAGCCCAGGTCGGCCAGCTCCGCCTCGATGGCCGGGGAGATGCCCTCGGCCGACGCCTTCGCGGAGAGTGCCGCCGATGCGGCTCGCCAGCGTGCCAGGCTGTCCTTGTCGATCGGGGTGGGCGACTGGCCGGGCCGCGTGAAGCCAAGAATGTCGAGGGGCGGCGCAAGATAGAAGAACTCGAGGGTGACCGCAGACGGAGCCATCGTCTATCCTCCACGCCGGCCGACCTGTGCCGGCCGGCCGAGCTTGCCCTGCCGAGCGCGACTCGCGTCTACCCGCCGCGCAACTCGCTGAGCCTCTCCCGCGTCTGGGCCATGGTGTAGTGGCCTGGGGCCAGCTCGGCACCGATGGTCAGCAGCTTGCCAGCCATCTCGAGGCTCTCGCGCCCCGCTCGCGAGCGGCGCCCGCCTTCCGCCGCCACCTGCTCGACGAGCGCCGCAGCCAGGAGCGAGATGACCTCCGGGCGCTGCCTGGGCGACAGCGCGAAGACGACCTTGAGGGCCTCCACCGCCTCGCCGAACCGCCGGCCAAGGAACAGCAGTATACCCTTACGGTGCAGGAAAGCAAGGGGATCGTCCCCGTGGTAGAGCGCGCGGTCCCGCTCGAGAATGCTCGAGACCATCTGGAGCCGACGATGGGCCGGGAACCGCTTGAGCAGGGGGCTCAGGCACGACTCGGCCCTCTCGAAGAGCTCCCGGCCCCGCTCGGGCGCGTTCTGGCGCGCCAGCTCGAGCGCCGTCTGGGCCACCAGGACGGCCGCGTCGGGGTGGTTGGGTGCTGCCTGCCAGGCGCGCTCGGCCGCCGTCAGGGCCTCCTCGAGCCGGCCCTCCTTGCGCGCCGCGTGGCACTCCCGGAGCGCGGTCAGCGCCTGCCCGGGCATCGAGCGCAGGGAGGGGGCCTTCTCGGACTTGCGCGTCGGCTTCCGCAGCACGCTATCGACGGGACGGCCGTTCTCGATCCTGCGGACGGCGCTCGCCAACTGGCGGATCTCGTCGGCGCGGGGAAACGCCTCGGCCGCCTCGCGGGCGACCTCGCGGGCGCGGACGATCGCCTGGCGAGCCTCGTCGTGCCGTCCGCTCTTCTCCAGGCGGCTGTAGCGCTGGAGCAGGCTGGCCACGTGGCACATGGGCACGGCGTGCATCGTGTGCCGCGCCTGACGCCAGGCCTCCTCGCAGGCCTCGGCGGCCTGCCGCCACCGCCGCTGCTGGTACAGGCGCGCGGCGTACTCCGTCAGGGCCCTCTCCCGATCGGCCTCCAAGCCCTGCACCCCAGCCCCGGCGCCGTGGCGCAGCAGCAGGCAGGCCTGTCGCAGCGCCGGCGTCGTGCCCTCCCGGACCAGGCTCGTCCGCTTCCCGCGGATCAGCCGGCCCAGCCGCCGCTGCACGGGCCCCTCGTAGCCGAGGGCCTGGCCCTCCTGGAGCACCCGCTCGATCTCCTTGCCCACGGCCTGCGGGTCGAAGTCGTTGCCGGCGAGCAGGCGCGAGAAGACCTCGACGTTCATCTCGCAGACCATGGACGCCGCGTCGCGCCGCAGACGGCTCACGCCGTCGGCCATCGCGGCGTAGGCAGGGTTGGCCCGGCGGAACTCCGCGGGACCGGGGCCGTCGGGCGGCGACCAGCGGACGAAGGCGTCGAGGGCCAGCGCGCGCGCCTGGCGCGCGTCGCCGGCCGCCGCGTACGACGCGGCCTCGCCCAGCTCGGAGAACCAGCGCCGCAGCTCGGCCTCGGGACGGTTCGCCCCTGCCGCCATCGCGACCTCAGCCCCTGCGTCGCGCACGCCGACCCGCTCGAGCAGCTCCCGGAGCCGGTCGGACATGAGCTCCTCGTCCTCGGGGGCCTGCTCGGCGAACCAGGCGCGCAGCGCGTCGAGCTGGCCGGCCCGCTGCGCCAGGAGCGGGCCCAGCGCCAGCCGCCTGCCATCGGGGCTCCGGAACCCGCCGGCGCGCAGCATGGCCGACGCGGCCTTGCACTCCCGCGCGAGGGCCGCCTGGAGGCCCCGTACCTCGGCCGCCGCGGCCTCGTCGCCGCGGTGCAGGGCCGCGGCGAGCAGCTCGGCCAACTGGCCGTTGAGCAGGCGCCGCAGCTCCTCCCGCACGGCGTCGCCGAGCTTGCGCTCGTTGCCGCGGATCCCGTAGGCGCTCAGCCGCTGGAGGATCCACGCGTGCAGCCAGCGTGGGTTCTCGAGCATGGCGGCCGCCTGGGCGAAGCAGTCGCGCCAGGCCTCCGCGTCCACGTCGGGCACGGCACGCAGCGCGCGCACGTAGGCCACGGCGGCGAGGTTGCGCGCCAGCCGCCAGTCCCAGGGCGCCGCCTGCTGCGCCTCGGCGAGCAGCTTGTATGCCCTCTCGTGGTCGGCGCGCCGGAGCCAGTAGACCCCCCGCTCGAGCGCCCCGGCCGGCGCCGGCCCTGGCGCCAGGGCGTCGGCCAGGCCAGGCACCCCGCCCGCCACCTCGCGGAGCCGCGTCCAGTGTGCCACGTCGCCCGTGGCCTCGCCTGGCGGGCGGCCCGCGGCGACGCGCAGCAGCGCGCGCAGCACGTCGCCCTCCTGGCCGATGGGGCCCTCGGGCAGGCAGCTCGAGGCCTGCCCGTAGTCGCCCTGCAAGGCCCACTCGGCGGCGGCCGCCAGGCGAGCCCACGCCGCGATCGCCGCGTCCTCGGAGCCGCGGGCCACCGCGGTCAGCCCGGCTGCGCGGTCCTCGCCGCGCGGCAGGCTGAAGGCGCAGAGCGCGCGGTCCACGGGCAGCTCGCTCTGGCGCAGGCCCTCGGCGGCCTGCCGCGCGAGCCCCATCTCCTGCGCCTCAAGCGCGGCGAAGACGATGGCCCGCCGCGTGGCGAGTGCCAGCGAGTGGGTGGGGCTGCCCAGGCCCGCCAGGGCGGCCAGGCTCTCGCCCAGCCGCCCCTCGCCGAGCAGCCCGTTGGCGTAGGCGAGGATGGCCTGGTCGAGGGCCGCGTGGGCGGCTCGCCGCGCCTCGGCGGGGATGGCCGACCAGACGCGGACCGCCTCGGCCTGGTCGCCGTAGCGCCAGAGGGCGAGGCCGTAGGCGTATCGGACGTCGTCCTGCTCCTCGACCCTGTCGGGCAGGGACGTGAAGAGCGCGAGCGTCTCGGGGAGCATGGGCTCCGTGGCGCACGACGCCAGCGAGATCAGGGCGCGGGGCCGGGTCTCCTCGTCCCGTGCGGCCGCGAGGAGGTGCGCCGCGGCCTCGTCGCAGCGGCCGGCCGCCGCGAGCAGCCGGCCCAGCATCAGAGTCGCCAGGGGGTGCCCAGGGTGGATGCCCAGGAACGCGCGGGCCGCCGCGATCGCGGCCTCGGGGCCCTCCGCGTCCCACTGCGCGCGAAGCTCCGCCACGGCCAACTGCGCCGGCCCTCCGGTCGTCATCCGAATCGGACCTCCGCCCAGTGCACGAGCGCGCCTTCCCCGCGCAGGACCGATACGGGCACCCTGTCGCCCTGGAGCTTGTAGCGCGTGCGCTGGATCCTGCCCATGGCCTCGAGCGCGCACGGCACGGGCGCCGCCGCCCGGCCCGCGGCCGCGACGGCCAGCCCCGGCTCCCGGGGCAGCCGCTCCCCGACCGCGGCGCCCGGGCTCGCCTGCGCCAGCACGCCGAGCCGCCAGCAGCGCACCTGCCAGGGGGTCTTCTCCCACAGAGCCTGCTTCCGGGGGATCGCGTGCCACTTCATGGGAGCGATGAGGCGCCAATCGGCCGTCGGGCCGGGCACGTCCCTGGGCTCGGCGAAGAACACGGCCGTCTGAGCGCTCGGCTGGCCAGGCTCGTCGGTCTCGACGAGCAGCGCGGCGCGGCACGGGACGGAGGAGCGGACCATGGCCCGCAGCCAAGCGTCGGCGGGGACGACCGATGGCCCCCCCGAGGGGTCGAGAGGCCGCCACGACTCGCCGCCGTCCACGGAGTAGGTCAGCAGGTACGACAACTCGAGCTCGCCGCCGCGGGGCTCGAGCTCGGCCTCGGCGGCGGCGGGCCTTGCTGGCGCCGCGGCCGCCGAGCCCCGGCGCGTCGCTGGCTCCAGGGCATCGTCAAGGGCATCGCGGTACTGGTCGGGCTCCATCCGGAACTTCTCGATGCCGTGCTGCCGGCCCAGGCGGAAGCCCAGGCTCCTGGGCAGCGCCACCGCCTCGAGCCAGAGGGGCACGATCGGCACCCGCGACTCCCGCGCCCAATGGATCTCGTCGAGCACGTTCTCCGATGCCATCGATCGCGGCGAGAGGAACAGCAGGAACTGGGTGGCGTTCTCGATGGCCCAGGCCAGCGTGTCGGCCCAGTCGGCCCCCCCGCGAATGCCCTCGTCGTACCAGATGCGATGGCCCTCGTCGTGGAGGCGCTCGATGTCGGCATAGACCTGCTCGCGGTCGAGGTGGGCGTAGCTGACGAAGATGTAGGGCTTCATCTCCCCCTGGGGGCCGTCGTCGCTGCGGTAGGCGCGGAAGGGCAGCGCCGCCGTGCGAGCGGACGGCTCGTCGGGCTGCGCGTGCCCGGGCGCGCCCACGGCCCCGCCGGTCAGCTCGCCGAGGGCCTGCGCGACCGCAAGGCTGCTCCCCTGCTCCGAGGCCGACCAGTAGACGCAGTCGTCGGCCGACAGGCCGCCGGGCAGGGTGATGTGCGGCGGGGGGTCGAGCACGACGCCGAGGACGGGTTTGCCCAGGCCCAGGGCAAGGCTCAGGTCGAGCCGGATCCAGTTGCCCCCACAGGTGTCCTGCGTCAGCGCCACGACGAGCGCCTTGCAGCGACGGATCTCCTCCGCCAGCCCGCCGTCGTAGCGCGCCGGCGCCGCGACCTGGGCGGGCGACACCGAGATGCCCCGCGCCCGAAGCGCCTCGGCCAGCGGGCGCACGCGCTCAGCCACGCCCGGGTCGTAGGCCAGGTACACGTCGCACGACGCCGACTCCATGGCTCCGCACCCTTCCCGCAGAGATCCACTGAACGTCGCCCGGGCAGCCACGCCGCCGCGCGCCTCCCGCGGGGAGCGGCATTCTAGCACAACGGCTGGCTCGTGCCAAGGCGCCTGTCGCTTGATCGCCGGCAGCGGCTGTGGTACCCTCCCGCGTGCCGCCACAGAGCCGCACGGAGGCGATCGAGCCATGGCGATGACGACCCGGGCAGCCCAGTTCGCCCTTGCCGCGCTCGCGGTGCTGGCCGCTTCGACGCGCGCCGCCGAGCGCAGCCACATGCTCGGCCGGCAGAGCCAGAACGAGGGCCTGCTCGTCGTGCCCGCACCCGCGAGAGTCGCCATCGACGGCGACCTGGGCGACTGGGACCTCTCGGGCCGCATCTGGTGCTTCGCCGACAAGGCGGTCCGCGACCGCTACTCGGTCGAGGCCGCCGCCATGTGGGACGCCCAGCACCTCTACCTCGCCGCGAAATGGAGGGACCCCACCCCCGCCTTCAGCCAGATCGACCCCGCCTTCAACCCCGGCGACGGCTGGAAGAGCGACTCCTGGCAGCTCCGCGTCTCGACCGACCGCCGCCTGTGGATCACCACCTGGCTCTTCACCCCCAAGAACCAGCCGGTGATGCACCTCGCCTACTGGAGGGACGACAACGACTCGCGCAAGGGCCAGGACGAGACCGTCCTGGTCGCGAAGCCGGGCGGCACCGACCTCGGCCAGGGCGCCCAGATGGCCTACCGCACCGACCCCGACGAGCGGGGCTTCGTCCAGGAGATCCGCATCCCCTGGAAGCTCCTCTACCAGACCGTGCCCGAGGTCAAGCCCGGCCTCACGCTCCGGCTCGGAATGGAGTTCCTGTGGGGCGACGTCACGGGCAAGACGTGGCCCGTCCACCGCTACGCCGACAACATGCAGCCCGGCCACACCTCGCGCGAGTTCTTCTGGACCGCCGTCAAGGCCTGGGGCGACGCGACCCTCGTCGCGAAGGGCGGCGTCCCCACCCGCCAGTACGCTTCCGCCGCCGACCGCCTCCAGGGCACCGTGCCCGTCCGCGTCGCCATCCCCAAGGACGCGGCGCGCTTCACCGTCGTCATCGAGGACGCCGAGGGCCGGCGCGCCCGCAACCTCGCCGGCGACTTCGATCCCGCCGACTACACGGTCGAGATGCAGGGCGACCGCCGCATCGTCGAGGTGGCGTGGGACTGCCTGGACGACTGGGGCCGCCTCGCGAAGCCGGGCACGTACAAGACGCGCGGCCTGACCCGCGGCGGGCTCCGCGCCAGCTACGAGATGTGCTTCTACAACCCGGGCACCCCGCCCTGGCGCACCAAGGACGGCAGCGGCGCCTGGGGCGCCGACCACGCGCATCCCTGCTGCGTCGCGCGAAGCGGCGAGTGGATGATCGTGAGCTGGGGCTTCGCCGAGGGCGGCAGCGGCATTATCGGCATCGGCCCCGACGGCCTCAAGAAGTGGGGCGAGAAGCGCGGCGCCAGCGTCCTCGCCGCCGACGAGCAGTTCGTCTACGCCATCCCCGCCGGCTGGCACATCAAGGAGCCGGTCCTCTGCCGCTTCGGCAAGACCGACGGCAGCTACCAGCCCTTCGTCCTCGGCGGCAAGCCGCGGCCCTTCGAGCTCAAGCTGACGGACATACTGGGCGGGAACTTCTCCGCCAAGGTCACCGCGATGGCCGCACACAGCGGGCGCCTCATCCTGGCGCTGAGCGACGGGAAGATCGCGACGCTGGATGCCGCATCCGCCAAGCTGGTCACCGAGGTCTTCGACATCGAGACGCCGACGGCGCTGGCCTATGGCCCCGACGGCAGCCTCTACGCCGTCATCGGCGGGAAGCTCCACCGAATCATGACAGAGGTGAGCCCCAGGGCAACCGAGCTGCTCACGCCCGGCCTCGGCACAGCGGGCGCCATCGCAGTAGACAACGAGGGCAATGTCCTCGTCGCGGACACGGGGCCGGACAGCCAGGTCAAGGCATATCGCCCCGCGCGGCGGCTCTTCGGCCGCTCGAAGACGCGGCTCGCCCTGGCCTACACCTGTGGCCGCAAGGGCGGGCGGCTGCTTCGAGGCGCCTTCGACCCCCAGGCGATGAGCCGCGTGAGCTCCATCGCCGTGGACAGCAAGGGACACGTCTGGGCCGTCGAGAGCTGGGACTACCCGCGCCGCGTCTCGGTGTGGGGGCGCGACGGGAAGCTGGTGCGCGACTACATCGGCAACACCGGCTACGCCGGCACCGGCTGCACCCTCCACAACCAGGACCCCACCCTCGGCTATGTGGGTCCCATCGAGATCCAGCTCGACAAGAAGGCCCGCTCGTGGAAGGTCAGCCAGATCCTCTGGCTGCCCGACAAGGAGAAGGGTGAGTCCTTCCCCGTCGCCATGGGCGCGGCGCTCGCGCAGCGGTTCACCAGCGACGCGAGCGGCAAGCCCCGCGAGTACCTCTTCCACCACCCCTACGACGCGCAGAGCGGCCACGTCGTGTACATGAAGCGGAAGGGCGGCTGGCAGCCGGTCGCTGCCGTCTGCTACGTCGGGCACATCAGTGGCCGCATCACCCACCACAGCATCGTCGAGGAGACGCCGTCGGGCGAGTTCGCCGGCCTCGACGCCTATGACGGCGTCTTCTGGAACGACGCCAACGGCGACGGCATCCCGCAGCGCGCCGAGTGCGTCATCGTCCCTGCGAAAAAGAAGACCGACGAGCGCCAGAAGCGCGGCGAAGGCCCCTTCCCGCTCCGCAGCGGCTGGGGAGGGCGAATCGGCCCCGACCTCGTCTTCTTTACCGACGGCATCGTCCGCCACCGCCCGCTGCGCTTCACCGACGACGGCGCGCCCGTCTACGGCCCGAAAGGCATGGAGAAGCTGCCCCTCGACGAGCGCGGCGACCTGGTGCCCGTGCCCGACGAGCACCTGCTCCTGTGCCTGAGCTTCAAGGGCTACGGCGGCCGCACGACGGGCATGCTCGGCGTCGATGCTCGCACGGGCAAGCTGCTCTGGTCGTATCCGAACCTCTACCCCGGCGTGCACGGCTCGCACCGCGCGCCGATGCCGAGCCCGGGGCTGCTGATCGGGCCGCTGAAGATCGCAGGCGTGGTCGATATGGGCAAGCCCGTGGGCCGCGTGTTCATGATGCGGGGGAACCTGGGGCAGGACTTCTTCATGACGACCGACGGCCTGTTCGTCGGCGCGCTGTTCCAGGACGGGCGGCTGCCGGGCGAGACGCTCCCGACCGAGGAAGCGACGCTGCTGAAGACCCCCATGGAGGGCTTCAGCAACGGCAGCGAGCCCTTCAACGGCTGGTTCGGCAAGCAATCCGACGGCGTGATCCGCACGACCACGGGCTTCGCGCGCCAGGCCTGCATGATCCTCCAGGTGCACGGGCTCGACAGCGTCCGCCGCTTCGACGGCCCGTCGGTCACCCTCGACCAGGCGACGATCGTGCGCGCCGACCGCGAGAACCAGGCACGCGCCGCAGCCGCCGCGAAACCGAAGTCCTGGACCGTGGCGAAGCTCGCCAGGCCCTTCAAGCCCGACTGCAAGCTCGACGACTGGCGCGGCATCCGCGCCGTCCGCGTCGAGCGGGCCGGCTCGCCCGAGCGCGCGCAGGTGCGACTCGCCTGGGACGCCGCACGCCTCTACGCCTTCTTCGAGGTCACCGACCCCTCGCCCTGGCGCAACGCCGGCAAGGACCTGACGCGCGCGTTCAAAGCCGGCGACGCGGTGGACCTCCAGCTCAACGTCGAGCCCAAGGCCAAGAGGAAAGGGCGGAGCCTGCTGCCCAGCGACGTGCGCATCCTGGTCGCCGAGGTCGCGGGCAAGCCCACGGCCGTGCTCATGCGGCCCGTCGAGCCGGGCGCGCCGGCCACGGCGAGGGTCGTGTACTGGTCGCCCGTCGGCACGCGCGTCTTCGACCGCGTCGAGGTGTTGGCCGGCGCGCAGGTCGCGGTCAAGCGGGGCGACGGCCGCTACACCGTCGAGGTCGCGCTCCCGCTCGAGGCCATCGGCCTGACGCCCAAGGCGGGCCTGACGATTCGCGGCGACGTCGGCTTCATCTCCTCCGACGCTCAGGGCACCATCAACGTCGCCCGCACCTACTGGGCCAACCCCCACACCAGCCTCGTGAGCGACCTGCCCAGCGAGGCCTGGCTCACCCCCGAGCACTGGGGCGAGCTGGCCTTCGAGTGAGCCCCGTCAGGGGCGATTCCCCCGTCGGTGCGTCGCCGAATGCCGCGACGGGCGCATTGACACGGGGCAGGGGACCGGGTACAAGGGGAGTCGAGGCCCGTTCTCCGTCGATGGGAAGAGGCCGGCCATGATCATCCGCAGGGAACAGATGCAGGCCCTCGAGGCGTACATGCGGGACCGCTTCGTGAGCTCCACGGTCGCCCACGTCGAGCGCTTCTTCCCCGAGCGGTGCGAGCGCCTGGGCGAGGACGGCGTGCGCGAGTGGGTGGACCACGGGATCGAGCGGGCGGGGGCCTACGGGATCGTGGCCGAGCGCGACGTGAGCAAGTACATCGACGTGCAGTTCGCGTTCGGGCGCGACTTCGACACCGACCCGCAGTGTCCGTGGGCGGCCGCGGTGCTCACCGACGAGACGATCGGCACGCCTCGCGAGCGTGTCGAGGGTCTGGGTGACGCGGCGCTCGAGCAGAGGTCAGATCGGGGTACGAACCATGCCCGATGACGGAGGGACAGACTCCGACGCCCTCGCGGAGGCCTTGGGCGCGGGTCCCGGCGGCGACGGCGAGGTCGGCGCCGCCGCGGAGACGTGTCCTCTGGCCGAGAGCCAGGTCCGCGTGGTCGAGCTCGTCGAGGTCGTGACCCACGGCACCACGACGACGACCCAGGCCCCGCCGAGCCGCGAGCAGTACATCAACCTCGACAACCGGGTGGACACGGCCACCGCCCACCCCGACTTCGGCCGCGTCATCCACCTCAAGGCGCGCATCGCGTGGGTCAGCGGCGACCCCACCCGCTCGCTGGCCGGCAAGACCGTCTACTGGTACGCCACCGCCGGCGGCAGCAACAAGGCGGGCCTCACCGGCTCCGAGCCCCCAGGGTTCAACGTCGCCGGCTCGAACACCCTGCGCACGACGGCGGGGACCGACACCGACGGCTGGACGTCGGTCGTCGACTTCCACCTCTCGCTCTACGGCGGCGACCAGTTCACCCTCTCGGCGACCGAGGCCTCGAGCTACACCGGCGGCCAGAGCGCGGGGCCGTACACCGTGTGGCGCAAGTTCTGGTACCAGGTCACCGAGATGACCGGCGAGGACGGGAACCTGTTGGGCCTGCCGGCCGACGTCTCGAGCGCCTTCGAGGCCGGCTACGAGACCGTCTTCATGCGCTTCGAGGAGCAAGGCCCCCGCACCCAGGCCAACCACGTCGCCAACGCGCCCACCGACGCCGAGCGCGCCGCCATCGCGAGCCCCCACTTCGTCAACAACGACCGCGTGCCCTTCAAGCTCCACGTCGTCACCATCGACTTCGCCTACAACCCGACCGAGGCCAACATCTCCGACACCATGACGGCCCCCGTCTACACGACGTCCAACTACCATTTCCTGTGGAACCGCGGGACCGCCACCCACCCGTGGAAGGTGCGCGCCCGCTTCCGCCCCACGGGCGCCCAGGTGTGGCACTGCCGGCGCACCCAGCCCGCCTGCCCAGGCCACAGCTCGCGCAGCCACTCGTGCGCCGCCAGCTCCGGCACCAGTTGGAACTGCGGCGCGCGCGACTGCCCCGGGCACTCGGCCAAGGCCCACCGCTGCGAGGAGGGCGTGTGGCACTGCGGCCGCACCCAGCCCCCCTGCCCAGGCCACTCGGCCAGGTCGCACCAGTGCGCGGCGTCCTCCGGCACGAGCTGGAACTGCGGCGAGCGCAACTGCCCCGGCCACAGCCAGCGCTCCCACCAGTGCTCGCACAACTGGCAGGACATCCCCGACGGCAAGCTCAGCCTCGTCGCCCACGCCACCCGCACCGGCTTCAAGCAGATCCGGATCGACTTCTCGGCCGGCCCCGTCACCCCGTCGAGCACGATGCCCGTGGAGTTCGAGCTGCGGGTCAAGAAGTTCGACACCGTGGCGCTCGGCTGGGGCGGCGGCAGCACGAGCATCTACCTGTGCACGGGCACGTGCCGCGACTGGTTCGCCGCCGGCGACGTGAACCTGGTGCAGCGCAGCGACCTGGTGCACGAGGGGGGCCACGCGCTCGGGCTGGTGAACATGACGCCGTCGCCGGCCAACGCGCACAACGCCTGGCTCGACCCGTCCCACAGCAACCACTGCGTGAAGCCGCCGGCCGACTGCACCATGTACTATGCGTCGTCCACGACCCGCGCGACGACGTTCCATCTCGACGGCGGCGCCGGCTGCCACGACGCGCTGCGGCGCCAGGACTACGCCCGCGGCTCCATGGCGCACTGGACGCCTTGAGGCCCCGCCTGGAGGATGAGCGATGGCCCGGATGATCGAGGAGCGCAACGCCCTGGTCGAGCTCGGCGACAACCCCCACGCCCCCGAGGTCCGCGACGCAGGGGTCGAGATCGCCTTCGCCGCCGCCGGCCAGGCCCAGTTCCCCGTCGGCGAGCCCGTCGTGCTCCACGGCGGCTACCAGGCCGACAGCGAGCTGCTGGCCATCTGCGACAGCATGCCCAGCACGGGCGTCCTGCTCACCCTCCTGCGCACCGACCGGGTCTTCGGCGCGACGGAGCGGCTCGTCACGCCGACGACCACGTCGGCGCCGCCCGCGCCCGCCGGCCCGCCCAGCGACACCTACCGCGAGGCCGGCCAGTTCAGGGTCGATCTCGCCAAGTTCTTCGACCTGCCCGACGAGCCCGCGACCTACACCGTCCAGGCGTCGTTCGGCCCCTACTACTCCGACCGCATCGGCTTCGCCATCATCCCTCGCTGACGCCGCCCGCCTTGCGGAACACCGACACCAGCAGGTAGCCGCCGAGCACCCGGGCGAGCACCCGATCGAGCCACCGCACCGACCCCGCGCGATAGGCCCACACGCACGCCCGGTGCACCAGCCGACGGCCGCCCCGCACGACGAGCAGGCGGCTGAACAGCTCGCAGAGCAGCACCAGGAATCCCACCGGCCGCTCGCCCAGCAGCTCGGCGCCCGCGGCCATGCCCGCCATCGAGCGGACGGGGTACTCCGGGCCGTAGGGCCAGCGCCCGAGCGCCTCGAGGGCCGCCTTCCCCAGGCGATAGAGCCACGACCGCGCGTAGGGGTTCATCGTCACCACCAGGCCGCCCGGCCGCACGACGCGCACCATCTCGGCCAGGAAGCGGCGCTGGTCGTCGGCCCGGAAGTGCTCGAGCACCCCCTCGTGCCACGCCACGTCGAAGGCCCCCGCCGCGTAAGGCAGCGCGAAGCACGAGCCCTGCACGAACAGCCCGTGAGCCCCCTCGCCCAGCAGTGACCGGCTCAGGCGGATCGCCTCGGCCGTGATGTCGATCAGGTGTGCCTCGCGGCCCTCGGCCCGCAGCCGGTGCGACACCCGGCCTGTCCCGCAGCCCGCCTCGAGCAACCGGCCCGCCGGGGCCTCATACGTGGCCAGCGTCGCGTGCAACGCGCGCCAGATCGTCTCGCACATGAAATCCCACGGCGGCGTGTGCGCGAGCTGCGAGGCCCAGTAGGCCGCCCAGATGTCGAAAACGTCGCTGTTCGGGGCCCTTTCTGGCTGTCTCACGGCCGAGAGGATACGGCGAAGGGCGCGCAAAGTCAACACGGGTCGCCGCGGGGTGGTGCGCGGGCTCGGCGCCGTGGGCTGCTGGCGTGGAAATCGCGTCGGTGCGTAGCGAAAGGCGCGCCAAGGGTGCGGGCAGCGCAACGGGAAAGGAGTGCCCGGGCGAGGGGAAGGATCTGCCCCAGGTGTCCGTGGCTTCGAGGGTTACGCAGCCGGAGCGGGGCGACGCAAGCTGATGGGACGCCTTGGCATGGCGTTTGCTCCTATCGCCTCTGGCGAGATCGCGCGTCCGGGAAAGCCGTTCCGAGAGGACACCGCGCGGATGAAGGCACGACGACTGGCCAGCCTGGTGCTCCTGGCTCTCGCCGCGACGGCGTGGGCGGCGCCGGGTGCTCCGACGACGGCGGCGGCTGGCGAGACGGCCGCGCCGGCCACGTCCGCCCCCGCGGCGGCGACGCCGGCGGAGGGCGATGTAAGTGCTGACTCTAACTACCTTTCCTACGCCGAGCCCGGGCCGCCGGAGCCGCCCGGCCTGCTGTCGCTGGCGGGGCGGGTCATCGGCTCGCTGGCGGTGGTGACGGGTCTGATTGTCGTCACGGGGTTGGTTTTGCGACGTTACGTGGGCGGGTCGAAGGCGCCGACCACGAGCCGCAAGGTGAGCGAGCTGGTGGAGGTGACGCCGCTGGGCGGCAAGCGCTACCTGTACTTGATCCGCGTGGCCGACCGCCTGCTGGTGGTGGGGGCTGGCGGGGACCGGCTGTCGCTGCTCTCGGAGATCCGGGATCCCGAGGTGCTGGCGCAGGTGGCGGCGCAGCCGCGGCGCAGCGAGTTCTTCGATCTGTTCAGCCGCGTCTCGGGCCATCGGCCGGGTGCCGATGCGCCGCGGGAGGCGGGGGCTGACCGGGCTGTTGCAGGGTGATGCCGATGGGATGGCCGCTCGCCAGTTGCCGATTGCCGATTGCCGGCAGGCGCAGTCGCCGTCTGCTGACCCGCTGCATCGCGGTGGGCTTCGTGCTGCTCGTGGTGTTCGGCGGTTGCGAGGGGGCGGCGGGCGCGGCGATGCCGATCCCGTTCAAGGTGAACCTGGGGGTGGAGGGGACGGACGACCCGCAGGAGCTGGCGGGGACGCTCCAGATCCTGTTGTTCTTCACGCTGTTGAGCCTGCTGCCGGCGCTGCTGCTGACGATGACGTCGTTCACGCGGATCATCATCGTGCTGTCGTTCGTGCGTCGGGCGCTGTCGCTCCAGTCGATGCCGCCGAATCAGGTGCTCATCGGTCTGGCCCTGTTCCTGACGATGTTCACGATGGCGCCGGTGATCGGCGTGGTGCACGAGGAGGCGTGGGTGCCCTACCGCGAGGGGGCGATCTCGCAGGCCCAGGCGCTCGAGAGCGCGACGGGGGCGCTGCGCGGCTTCATGCTCAAGCACACCCGCCGCAAGGACCTGGCGCTGTTCGTCCACATGTCGTCGGCCCAGCGCCCGCGGGGGCCGGACGACGTGCCGACCCACGTGCTGATCCCGGCGTTCGTGACCAGCGAGCTCAAGACCGCGTTCCAGATGGGCTTCATCATCTTCCTGCCCTTCCTCGTCATCGACATGATCGTCTCGAGCGTGCTGACGTCGATGGGGATGTTCATGCTGCCGCCCGTGGTGATCTCGGTGCCCTTCAAGATCCTCTTGTTCGTGCTCGTGGACGGCTGGCACCTGATCCTGCGGTCGCTGACCATCAGCTTCTCGTAGCCATGCAAGGAGGACCCCGTGAGCGCAACGCTCCAAGAGGAACAGAGGCAGGGGACGGAGTCGGCGCCCTTCCGCCCGCCGGGCGACGAGGTGTCGCCGCTGGCGCCGGAGCGGCCTCGGCGGAGCCGTCAGGAGACGGCCCGGCTGGCGGCGGAGGCGGTGCGTCGGGTGCAGCGCCAGCGCGGCTGGCTGGGGCGCGTCCGCGCCTGGCTGGCCAGGCTGCTGGGGAGGTGAGGCCGTGACGATCGATCTCGTGGCAGGCCTGGGCCGCGATGCGCTGACCACGGTGCTCATGGTCGCTGCGCCGCTGCTGGGCGCGGGGCTGGCGCTGGGCCTGCTCATCGGCGTGCTCCAGGCCATCACCAGCGTCCAGGAGCAGACCCTGTCGTTCATCCCCAAGGTGCTCGGCATCATGCTCGTGTTCCTGCTCGTCCTGCCGTGGATGATCCGCGTGCTGACGAGCTACACGGCGAACCTGTTCCTGCACCTGGCTCGCTTCGCGGCGAGCTGAGGGCGAGGAGACGATGCCATGGCGAAGCCCCACTCGAAGCCGAGGCGCCCACCGCGGCGGCCGGCGCGGCCCGCGGGCGCGCGCCCGGCGGCGGTCGCAGGCGGGGGGCCTGGGCTGTGGGACGCGGTGGTCCTGTGGCAGCTTGGGCCTGGGCTGGTGCTGGCGGCGTTGGCGCCGCAGGGGGTGGCGTAGTGGCGGCGGTGCTGGCGCTGGTCACGCACTTCGAGCTGTTCGTGCTGGTGCTGTGCCGCACGACGGGTGTCTTCCTGGCGGCGCCGGTGTTCTCGAGCCCCGTGCTGCCCCGGCTGGTGAAGGCGCTGCTGGTGGGGGTGGTGGCGGCGTGCCTGCTGCCGATGGTGGTGGCGGAGGCCGGCGGTGCGACGCTGCCGGCGACGTGGCTGGGGTTCGGTGCCGCGGCGGCGAAGGAGATCGTGGTGGGCCTGGTGCTGGGGTTTTTCGCGCTGCTGGCCTACACGGCGGTGCAGGTGACGGGCGAGCTGCTGAGCGAGCAGATGGGCTTCGCCATGTCGAAGGTCGCGGACCCGACGACGGAGGTCGAGATGGCGGTGGTGGCGCGGCTGGCGACGGTGCTGGGCCTGCTGCTGTTCCTGGCGGTGGACGGCCACCACTGGCTGCTGATGGCGCTGAGCCGGAGCTTCGCGCGGGTGCCCGTGGGCGGGATGGAGCTCGGGGCGGGGACCGTGGGCCGGCTCGTGGACGGGTTCGCCGCGATGTTCGAGAGCGGGGTGGTGTTCGCGGCGCCGGTGTTGTGCGTCACCGTGCTGGTGACGGTGGCGATCGGCATCGTGGCTCGGCTGGTGCCGCAGATCCACGCGCTGATGCTGGCGTTCCCGCTGAAGATCGGCGTGGGCCTGCTGATGTTGGGCATCGCCCTGCCCTTCATCCTGCACGCGGCCGAGAGGCACTTCGTGGCGATGGGCCGCGGCCTGGTGCCGCTGCTCAACGGGCTGTGAGAAGCAACCTTTGCTCGAGGTGTAGAGCTTGCCGGAAGAGGCAGGACAAGAACGGACGGAGCAGGCGACCCCGCGCCGGCGGCGCGAGGCGCGCGAGCGCGGGCAGGTGGCGCGCAGCCACGAGGTGAACAGCGCGGCCGTGCTCCTGGGCGGGCTGGCGCTGCTGTTCGTCTCGGCGCCGTCGGTGTGCCGCGGGATCGCCGACGCGCTGCGCTACGCGCTGGGCGAGGCAGTGGCGCAGCCGGTGACGGTGGCCGGCGCCCCGGATCTCGTGGGCACCGTGGCCCTCAAGGGGATGGGCTCGCTGGCGCCCTTCGCGTGCGGGCTGCTGGTGGTGGGGCTCGCGGCGGCCTACGGCCAGGTGGGGCTGGTGCTCTCGCCGGAGGCGATCCGGCCGCGGCTGTCGAACCTCGATCCCGTGAAGGGCTTCCAGCGCCTCTTCTCGCTGCGGGCAGTGATGAAGTCGGTTTTCTCGCTGCTGAAGCTGGCGATCCTCGTCGCGGTGTTCGTCGCGGCGGTGTCGAGCCGGCTCGAGGCCTTCTTTCCGCTGGTGGAGTCGCGGGCGAGCGCGGTGCTGTGCTACCTGTGCCGCACGACGGGGGTGGTGTGTCTCCAGGCCTTCGGCGTGCTGGTGCTGGTGGCGCTGGCCGACTACGGCTACCAGCGCTGGGAGCACGAGCGGAGCCTGCGCATGACCCACCAGGAACTCAAGGAGGAGATGAAGCGCCTGGAGGGCGATCCGCTGGTGAAGGGCCGGATCCGCCAGATCCAGCGCCAGATGGCCCAGCGGCGGATGATCCAGGATCTGCCGAAGGCCGACGCGGTGGTGACGAACCCGGCCCACTACGCGGTGGCGCTGCGCTACGACGCGGCGACGATGGAGGCCCCGACCGTGGTGGCCAAGGGCCGCGATCGCCTGGCCGCGCGGATCCGCGACACGGCCCGCCAGCACGGCATCCCGCTCGTCGAGGACCGCGTGCTGGCGCGCGCGCTCTACCGCACCGTCGAGCTGGGCCAGCAGATCCCCTACGCCCTCTACCAGGCGGTGGCCAGGGTGCTCAGCTACGTCTACCAGCTCCGCCGCCGCCAGCCGACCCGCTACGTGCCCCTGGCCGAGCCAGCAGCGGCACGCGGCACCGCAGGAGTGTGAGATGACAGGACCCAGGACCCCACGAGCCCCCCGCGCGAACGGACGCGGGCCCCAGCCGCTCCGCCGCTCCGCTGAGCGCGCGAGCGGCAACCAGCAAGCGACCGGCACAGACCGACATCGGGGGAATGGCTGATGGCGGCTCCCGCCGCACAGGGACGCGTGCACGGCTCATCGGTGTGGCTGCGGATGATGGAGTACAGCGACACGGCGCTGGCCATCGGCGTGGTGGCCGTGCTGGTCGTGCTCGTCATCCCGCTGCCGCCCCTGCTGCTCGACATCCTGCTGACGATCAACATCTCGCTCGGGCTCATCATCCTGATGGTGGTGCTGAGCTGCGGCGAGCCGCTCGACTTCTCGACCTTCCCCTCCATCCTGCTGTTCACCACGCTGCTGCGGCTGTCGCTCAACGTGGCCTCGACCCGCCTGATCCTGCTGCACGGCTACGCCGGGAACGTGATCCTGGCGTTCGGCAACTTCGTGGTCGGCGGCAACGTCGTGGTCGGGGCGGTGGTGTTCCTGATCCTGGTGGTCATCCAGTTCGTGGTGATCACGAAGGGCGCGGGCCGGATCGCGGAGGTGGCGGCGCGCTTCACCCTCGACGCCATGCCGGGCAAGCAGATGGCGATCGACGCGGACCTGACGAACGGGCAGATCGACGAGGCGGAGGCGCGGATGCGCCGCGAGAAGGTCGCGCGCGAGGCGGAGTTCCACGGCGCGATGGACGGTGCGAGCAAGTTCGTCCGCGGCGATGCCATCGCGGGGATCGTGATCACCCTGGTCAACATCTTCGGCGGTCTGGTGATCGGGCTGATGAACGGGATGGCGGTGGGCGAGGCGGCGCGGAAGTACTCGATCCTGACCATCGGCGACGGCCTGGTCTCGCAGATCCCCTCGCTGATCATCGCGACGGCGGCTGGGGTGCTGATCACGAAGGCGTCGTCGCAGACGAACCTCAGCCGCGACGTGACTCGCCAGATGGCCTCGCACCCGCGTCCCGTGGGCATCGCGGCGGTACTGCTGGGCCTCTTCGCGCTCGTGCCCGGCCTGCCGACGCTGCCCTTCGCCGTCATGGGTGCGCTCCTCGGGGGGCTCTACCTGGTCATGCGGCGCCACGGCGGGGCCGCCGCGGCGGCCGAGGCCGCGGCGGCGCAGGCGCAGGAGGCAGCCGAGCCCGCCGAGCCGTCGATCGAGGACCTGCTGGTCGTCGATCGCCTGACCGTCGAGGTCGGCTACCGGCTGGTCGCGATGGTGGAGGAGCGCGGCGAGGGGGGGCTGCTGCGCGAGATCGACGCCGTGCGGCGCAAGATCGCCAGCACCCTCGGCTTCATCGTCCCGCTCATCCGCATCCGCGACAACGTCCAGCTCGACCCCGAGACCTACGTCGTGCGGATCCGCGGCCAGCAGGTCGGCACGGGCCAGCTCCGGGTCGGCAAGCTGCTGGCCATGGACTCCGGCGCCGGCGCCGACCGCATCCAGGGCGAGGCGACCCGCGAGCCGGCCTTCGGCCTGCCTGCCGTGTGGGTCGCGCCCTCGCAGCGGGCCGAGGCCGAGCTGGCCGGCTACACCGTCATCGAGCCCATCGCCGTCCTCATCACCCACATCACCGAGCTCATCAAGCGCCACCCCGACGAGATCCTCGGCCGCGAGGACGTCCAGGCGCTCCTCGACCAGCTCAAGCGGCGCGCGCCCACCGTCGTCAACGAGCTGGTCCCCGGCCTGCTGCCCGTCGGCACCGTCCAGGCCGTCCTCGCGAACCTCCTGCGCGAGGGCGTCCCCATCCTCGACCTCGCCACCATCCTCGAGGCACTCAGCGACAAGGCCAGCCAGGTCAAGGACCCCGATCTCCTCACCGAGTTCGTCCGCCAGGCGCTCGCGCGCGCCGTGTGCGCCGGCCGCCTGAGCCGCGACGGCAAGCTCCACGCCGTCTACATCGACGCCGACGTCGAGCAGCGCCTCGCCCAGTTCGTCGGCCAGGGCGGCGCCGCCGCGGCGCCGCTCGACCCGGGCTACACCCGCGAGCTGCTCGAGCGCATCGCGAAGGCCGTCGGCGAGGCCTACGGCCGCGGGCTCGAGCCCGTGGTGCTCGCGCAGGCCCCGCTGCGCCGCCACCTCGCCGCGCTGCTCGCGCCCACGCTCCGAGGCGTCGCCGTCCTGTCCTACCAGGAGGTGCTCCCGACCCTCGACGTCGAGCCCCTCGCCGCCATCACCATGGCCGCCGCCGCCCAGCCGCAGGAGACCGCCCCGCAGGCCGTGTAGCCGCCGCCACCGTTAGCGGGATGAGCGACGATGATCGTCAAGACCTTCCGAGCGCCGACCATCGAGGAAGCCCTGGCCAAGGTCAAGGCCACCATCGGCGACTCCGCGCTCATCATCGACACCCGCAAGGTCCGGCCCGCAGGCCCCCTCGGCTTCCTGCGCAAGCACGTCGTCGAGATCGTCGTCGGCATCGACGACGTGCCGCCCGCGCCCGCCGGCACCCCACCGCCCCACTGGGCGCGCGAGCTCGCCGACCTCCGCGCCATCGAGCGCGACATCCAGGCCATCAAGGAGGCCCTCAGCCAGCACACAAGCCCCGCGCCAGGACCAGCCGGCGAGCTGACGGCACGCCTCGTCGAGCGCGGCGTGGACGAGCCGACGGCCAGGGCGCTCGCCGACGCGTGCCGCCCCGGCGACGGCGAGGGCGACCTCGAGGGCCGGCTCCGCGCGGCCATCGCCCGCCGCTTCCGCACCGCCGAGCCGCCGGCGCCCGCGGCGCGGGGCCCGCGGGTGCTCGCGCTCGTCGGGCCGCCAGGGGTCGGCAAGACCACCACGCTGGCCAAGCTCGCGGGGCGCCTCATCGTGGGGGACGGCGCCCGGGTGGCGCTGGCGAGCGTCGACTTCTTCCGCGTCGGCGCGCTCGAGCAGCTCAGGGCCTACGCCGAGATCCTCAGCGCCCCGTTCCACGCCATCGCGGAGCCGGGCGACGCCGGCCGCGTGCTCGAGGCCGCCGCCGCCGCCCAGTGGCTGCTCGTGGACACCCCGGGGCTGCCGCACCACGACGCCGAGCAGCTCGGGCAGCTCCGGGCCTACCTGGCGGCCCTCCCGGCCGCCGAGCGCCACCTGCTGCTCAGCGCCGCCGCCGACGGCGACGCCGCGCTGGCGTCGATCGAGGCCTACCGCACGGTCGGCTTCGGCCGCGTGGCCTTCACGAAGCTCGACGAGGCGCCCCGCCACGGCCTGCTGCTCCGCGCCGCCGAGGCCGCCGGCGTCCCCGTCTCCTACCTGGCCGACGGCCAGGACGTCGCGGCGCACCTCGAGGCCGCGCGGCCCGAGCGGCTCGCCGACCTCGTAATCGGCGCCGTCGCCGAGCACGCCGGAGAACAGGGCGCATGACCGAGACACGCCCAGGGAAGCGAGTGCGATGAACCAACAGGCGAGCACCCTGCGCAAGCTGCTGAGCCCGCGGCACGGCCGCGACGGGCTCGCGCGCGCCGCCACCATCGCCGTGGCGGGCGGCAGGGCCGGCGTCGGCACGTCCACCCTCGCGACCAACCTCGCCGTGGCGCTGCGCCTCCAGGGCCTCCGCGTGGCCCTGGTCGGGCTCGCGCGCCGCGGCCCACCCTCGAGCACGTGCTCGAGGGCCGGCGCGAGGCCGCCGACGTCGTGCTCGACGGGCCGGAAGGCGTGCGGCTCGTGGCGACGGGCGCCGGGCTCGAGCAGCTCGCGAACCTGACGCCGTGGCAGCAGGCGCGGCTGTGGCAGGGCTTCGCGCGGCTCGACGCCGAGGCCGACCTGGTGCTCGTCGAGGCCCCCGCGGGCGCCGTGCCCGGCGCGCTCCACGTCCTCGCCGCCGCGCCCGACACCGTCGTGGTCACCACGCCAGAGCCCGCCGCCGTCGCCGATGCCT
>CBFDBL010000002.1:0-33821 GCA_965603035.1 uncultured bacterium | reverse complement strand
CAGATGTAGGCGATGGTCACGTCGCAGCGGCCCTGGTCGTCGAACAGGAAGTCGCCGCGGTGGAACGCCGGCGACTGGGTGCTCATCTCGAGGGCGTCGAGCCGGCACCAGCGCTCGAGCTGGGGGTGGCGCAGGACCATGGCCTCGACGCAACTGCCGACGTGCTGGTCGATGGCCGTGATGTGGAGGGGCCGGCCGTCGGCGCGGTCGAGGGCGCTCCAGTCGCGGGCGGCGCGGGCCACGAGGGTCTGCCCCATGCGCCCGAGCCCGACGACCAGCAGGTGCGGCTCGCAGGGGTCGGCGGGGCCGAAGGGCGGGTAGGCGGCCAGGAGCGCCCGGGCGCCGCTCTCGAAGACGTTGAAGAACTCGAGGCGGAACGCGTCGGCGTGGCGGCGCGACAGCTCGCGCTCGCGCAGCAGCCCGCACAGCTCGAGGTCCACGATGTGGGCGAAGCAGGTCAGCGTGCCCTCCTCGCGGTCCCGCACCATCTCCTCGGCGTAGGCCGCCACCTCGGCGTTCGGCCCGTCGTCGCACACCGCCATCAGGTAGCGCGCCTGCGGCACCCGCGCCTTGCGGAGCAGCGCGCCCTCCGTCGCGTCACCCAGCAGCACCGTCGCGCCCAGGTCGCGACACTGCTCGATCGCGTCGTTCCCCTCGTCGCTCTCGATCACCACGACCGGGTAGCCCTGCTCGCGGAAGCTCTTGACCAGCGCGAGGCCCGTGCGGCCCAGCCCGCACACCACGACGTGGTCGCGCAGCGTCAGCAGGCGCAGCGTCGCGAACTGCTGGGCGAAGATCACCGCCAACGCCTGCACCACCGTGTAGGCCATCACGCCGGGTGCCATGAGCCGCGCGACCTCGAGCTGCCAGCCCACCGCCGCAGGCACCGCCACCGACCCCGACTCCAGCGTGAAGAGCTGGAGCGCCAGGTAGAGGGTGTGGAGGCCCGTCGCCTCCCGGCCCGTCGCGGCCAGGTAGCCAGCGAACCCCCAGAAGCCCAGCAGCAGGGCCGCCACCCACAGCACGCCGATGACCACCCACCGCGCGTTCGACAGCCCGCCCAGCACCAGCCAGCTCCAGAGCACGGCGAGCAGCCCCACGCGCCGCTCGCCTGGGCGCTCGCGCGTCCCCTGTGGCATGTTCGCTCCTTCCCTCACGGCCCGGGCCGCGCGTCGGCGCGCGCCCAGCCCCGTGCATCATACGTGCCGGCGCCGCCGTGTCAACCGCTCGCGCACGGCGAGCCGGTTGCGCCGTGCCGCCGACAGCCCTATAGTGGCGGCTGCCCGATCCGCGAGCAAGGGAGTGCGCCGCATGAACGTCCTGGCCGTCTGCGCCGACACCTTCCGCGCCGACCATCTCGGCTGCTACGGCAACGACTGGATCCGCACCCCACGCCTCGACGCGCTCGCCCACGACGGCATCGTGTTCGAGCAGTGCTACGCCGAGGGCCTGCCGACCCTGCCCGCTCGCCGCATCTTCTTCACCGGGCGGCGCCTGTTCCCCCGCTGGGAGGTCCACGAGCACAAGGGCGACCGGCTGAGCTTCCAGCCGGCCTGGCACGCCATCCCCGACGACGAGCCCACCGTCGCCGAGCTGCTGGCCGACGCGGGGGTGACGTGCGGCCTCGTCACCGACCTCTACCACTACTTCAAGCCCTCGGGCAACTACCACCGGGGCTTCGACGCCTGGGAGTTCGTCCGCGGCCAGGAGGCCGACCGCTGGCGCTCGGGCCCGCGCGAGGCCCTGGCCGGCGCGGCCTGGGCGGGCGAGGCGGCGGGCGACTTCGAGCTCTCGAGCCTGCCGCCCGGCCAGCGCCAGTACCTGCTCAACAATGCCTGGCGGCGGCGCGAGGAGGACTACCTCGCCCCCCGCGTGATGACGGCGGCCATGCGGTGGCTCGAGGACAACGCGGGGAACCGCCCCTTCTTCCTGTGGGTCGACTGCTTCGACCCGCACGAGCCGTGGGACCCGCCGCTGCGCGATGCCGCTGCCTACGCCGACGCGCCGCACCATCCCCGCCTGATCTTCGCGCCGGCCACGGACGCGGGCAGCTTCTCCGAGGCCGAGGCGGCCCGCATCCGCGCACTCTACGCGGGCGAAGTCTCCCTGGTGGACCGCTGGGTGGGCCGCCTGCTCGACCGCCTGGCCGACCTCGGACTCGCCGACGAGACCGCCGTGCTCTTCACCTCCGACCACGGCACACTGCTCGGCGAGATGGGCCTCTTCCACAAGCAGCCCTGGGCACTCGTCCAGCCCGAGACCCGCCTGCCGCTCATCCTGCGCCTGCCCTACGACGAGCTCGCCGGCGTCCGCGTCCACGACTACGTCTCCGCCATCGACGTCGCACCCACCGTCCTGGTGCTCCTCGACCACAAGGAGGGGCCGCAGCACATGGACGGCCAGGACCTGGTGCCCGTCGCACTCCGCAAGCGCAAGGGCTACCCCCACCTCGTCAGCGCCTACGGCCCCTACGCCAGCCTCCGCACCCGCACCCACAACTACATCGCGCCCTATCGCGAGCTGGCCGACACCCGCTGGGCCAAGAGCCCACAGCCGCCCCGCCTCTTCGCGCTCGACCGCGACCTCTGCGAGCAGGACGACGTGCTCGGCCGCCAGCCCGACGTCGCCGCCGACCTCCAGGCCCGACTCGACAGGGTGTGTGCCGGTGTCCACGACAGCCGATGAGGCGCAGCGTAACGGCGTGGGAGGGAGAGGCTCTCACCAGAAGAACAGCTCGCGCCGCACCTGGCGGGGCTTGACGCCGAAGGCGTTCCTGAGCGCTACCAGGACGAAGCGCTGCATGGGCTTCGGGCCGCAGAGGTAGAAGGTGGCGCCGGCGGGGTCGACGTGGCGCTTGAGCAGCTCGGCGCCGACGAATCCCGTCTCGAGAGCAACCTGCGCAGGCGCGTCGTCGGGCGGCGCGGCGTCCTCCTGGCTGAGCACGTGGACGAGCTTCAGCAGAGGGGTCTGCGCGAGCTGGGCCAGCTCGTCGGCGGCGATGATGTCGGGGCGGGTCTTGTTGCCCCAGATGAGGGTGAAGCGGGCCTCCGGCACGGTCGCGGCGGCGTGGCGGATGGCGCTGAGGAAGGGCGTGACGCCCACCCCGCCGGCGATCAGCACGATGTTCCTCTCCCGCGCGAAGTCGGGGCAGAAGATGCCGTAGGGCCCCTCGCAGAGGATGGGCGTGCCTGGCTCCAGGTCGGGGATGGTCGCGGAGAAATCGCCCGATGCCTTGATCGTGAAGCGCAGCGGCCCGGCCCCCGGCGCGCTCGAGATCGTGAAGGGGTGCGGCTCGCTCCAGCCCACGGGGCGCTTGACGCGCAGCGTCGCGAACTGCCCGGCCCGCCGCGCGGCGAACGCTCCCGGGCCCGCCCCACGGGAGAGCACGAGCGACGTCGTGTCGTGGGTCTCACGCTCCGTCCGCTCCACCCGCCACGTGCAGCGCCGCCCCCGCAGGACGCGGTAGACCACCCGGTAGAGGAGCACGGCCGCCGCCACCGCGGCCAGGGCGTACCACACCGCGTTGTAGGGGAACTTCGCGATGTCGTCGCCCACCGCCCTCGAGTGCACGAACCCCAGCACGAGCGCGGGGTAGAGCAGCAGGTGGCCCGTCTTCCACACCCGCCATGGCACCCAGAGCCCGCCCACCAGCGCCAGCGGCGAGAGCACAACCAGAGCGTAGAGCGCCAGCCGGCCAAGCACCAGCCCCCAGTGCGACCAGTCCATCGAGAACAGGAACCCCCACTGCCACCCCTCGCCCAGCTTCATCGACAGCTTCAGGGTCCTGAGCAGCGCGTGGGCGAGGAACAGCGACACCACGGCCTTCGCCAGCAGCTTGTGGGCACGCATCATCCTGTCGAGCCCGAACACCCGCTCGACCAGCGGCAGCCGCGTGCCCAGCACCACCATCAGCACCAGCAGCGGCAGCCCGACGAGCGCAAACAGGTTGCCCACGGCGCCGAAGAAGTAGGCCCCGCTCTCCCCCAGCCTGTGCCAGCGGTGGAGGAACCAGGCGGCGGTCACGGCCGCCACCGGCAGCGCGGCCAGGAGCAGGAGGCCAGCCCGTTGCCACTTCTTGCTCGTCATGTGCAAGCCCTCGACGGTAACGATGGTGCGAGTGCTACCCATCATAGTCCGTTCGTCGCCGTGCCGCCACCCGCAGTCCTTGCGTCGTGCGGCTCAATCGATACCATGGGGGCTCGCACGTCGTGCTGGCAGACGGCTCTGAATCCGAGAGGTGCAGATGCGTTGCTCCATCGGCCTGGCGGCCCTGGTGCTTGGGGGCCTGGTGGTGGTTGGCGGAGGCGGCTGTGGCCGGCCGCGCGCGCCGCTTCTGCTCGGCCTCGCGATCTCGGGCAAGACCTGCACGATCGCGTTCGACGACAAGAGCGGCTCGATCGCGAGCCTGACCCAGAAAGGGCGCGGCGAGATCCTCAGGAGCGGCGAGCACGGGCTCTGGCAGGTGCGATTCCTCGACGGCACGAGCATCTCCGCCGGCGACTTCGACGCGGCCTCGCAGGAGCGCTCCTTCCGGGCCGAGCCGGGCGATGGGACCACCAGACTGCTCTATCGCAGCGCCGAGGCCGACGTCACCGTGACCGTGACGCATCGCGCGGACGGGGTGGACCTCGTCGGCGAGGTGACGCCGAAGCAGAAGGTCGTGCTCGACTTCGCCCTGCCCGCCCGCCTGCGCTTCGACCCCGAGCGCCTCGAGCGGTTCATCTGCCCCGAGAACGGCAACCAGTCGGTCGGCACGGCCTTCCGGGCCGGCTTCTTCCGGCGGCAGCCGAGCGACCGCCCGTCGGGCTGGCGGCGGGTCACGTCGGGGCCGCAGGGCCACATCCGGCTCTACGGCGGCCCGCTCGACCAGCGGGAGGTCTTCGATCCGCCCGCCGCACTGCGCGTCACGGCCGAGGGACGCGACTGGCTGGGCGAGCGCCTCGCCAAGCGGCTCGACGGCGCCAAGGCCATCGTCAACCGCCCGCCGACGCGCAAGCAGGCCGACCTCGTGCTCCTCGACTCCGCCAACGGCCCCTACTTCTCGGCCAGTCACCTCGGCGGCAAGGGCCTGCTCTGGCGCATCGGCGGACGGGTGGACGAGACCGAGACGGCGAACGCGGTGGCCATGGTCAGGGCTGCCGTCACCCGCCTGCTCGTGTCGCGCAGCGGTGGCCGGCGGTGGCTCGGCCTGGTCGCGCTCCGCAACGGGCCGCCCTCGGGCGGCTGGACGGCGGTCGCGGTGAGCCGGTGGCGCGAGCAGCTCCAGGCCGCCCTGCGCTTCCCCTCCTGCACCATCGAGTTCCGCGAGCTGACGACCGTGGCCGAGATGATGGACGCGCTGGCGGCCGACGAGTGCCTCGCGGTCCTGAACCCGTACGGCGAGTGGCTGCCGGCGCCGGAGGACGGCGGGCTGATGGCCGCGGTGGACGCGGTGGGCCGCTACGTGCGGGCGGGCGGCCACTGGTTCGAGGTCGGCGGCTACCCCTTCTACGCGGGGCTGCGGCCGATCCGCTACTTCCGCCGCGGCGGGACCTATCCCGCGAACTTCGCCGACTTCGTGCACCTCGACACCCGCGACGGCTCGGCCTCCGTCTACGGCGTCCAGCCACAGATCCATCCGCCGTGGGACCGGCGCGAGCAGGCGCTCTTCGTGCCCGGCCGCATGGCCTGCGGCGGCGACGAGCAAGGCGGCTGGTGCGACCGCCCCTTCGGCACGTACGTCAAGCCCGGCGAGACGTGGCGCTCGCCGACGGTCCGCATCGCCGTCGGCCACTCGCCCGAGGAGGATCTCCGCGCCTACTGCGAGGCCAACGCCATCCGCCGACGACTCGAAGACAAGATGCCGCCCGAGTTGCTCGCGAAGTTCAAGAGCTCCGTGCTCGTGAAGTACGACGGCCCCGCCCGCGACAAGCTCGCCAACCTCCACCTGCTGCCTGTTCCCTCCCAGGTGCACTTCTCCGACTACCTCAAGGGCGGCTTCGACAAGCAGTATCCCGACCATCTGCCGCCCCACCCCCGCTTCGGCACGCCCGCCGAGCTCAAGGCGTTCTTCGACCGCTGCCACGCGCTCGGCCACCTCGTCATGCCCTACACCAACCCCACCTGGTGGTGCGACGAGCCCAAAGGCCCGACCTTCCAGAAGCACGGCGACGCCCCGCTCCTCCGCAAGCTCGACGGAACCCTCTCGGCCGAACGCTACGCCGCGAACGTCGGCTTCACCGTCTGCCACTGGCATCCCGCCGTGCAGGCGGCGAACCGCAAGACCGTCCGCCAGTTCACCGAGCAGTATCCCGTGGACATCCTCTTCCAGGACCAGTGCGGTGCGCGGGGCTGGCGGTACGATGCGAATCCCGCGTCGCCCACGCCCTACGCCTACAGCGACGGCCTGGTCTCCATGGTCGCCGAGGACTGCCAGCGGGTGCCGCTGTCCACCGAGAGCGGCTGGGACCGCGTGGTGAACCACGAGAGCCAGCTCTGCGGCCTGAGCTGGAGCATCGTGCCCACCGAGGGCGGCCCGTCGTGGCGGCGGCTGATGAAGACCGAGGTCCCGCCCGAGCTCTGGACCGTCTACCCGCTCGCGCAGCACATCGCCCACGACAAGACGGCCATGCTCTACCACGACCTCGGCCAGTTCGTCACCAACCGCGAGGTGCTGGCCTGGACCCTCGGCCTCGGCTTCTGCATGAGCTACCGCGTCGGCGCCCCGGCCCTCCAGCGCGACGCGACCCGCGAATGGCTGCGCTGGCTCGACCGCCTCCAGAAATCGGTCTGCTCGCGCTACGTCGGCCAGCCGGTGACCGCCTTCCGCCACGAGCGCGGCCCCGGCCCCTGGATAGACGGCGTCATCCGCGCGACGTACGGCGACGTGAAGATCGTCGCCAACCTCAGCCCGATGCCCTGGAGCGACGGCCGCCTCGCCCTGCCGCCGTTCGGGTTCCGCGCGACGGCGCCGGGCCTGCTCGCCGCCACCACGGACATGTGCCCCACCCCCTTCGTGCTCGAGGGCCAACAAGGGCGGTTCGACGTCTGGGTCTACGCCCCGGCCAAGACGGGCGTCGTGATGGAACTGCCCGGGGTGGGCAAGGCACGCGTCACGTTCACCTTCGACGACGGCAGCGTGGCGACAGGATTGGCCATCGAGGGATTCGTCAGTGTTGCTCTGCCCGCGCGCCCTGGCCGCAAGCGCGTCAAGCCACCCGCCGAGCTGGCGGGCAAGGCACCCACCGACTGGCCGGGCGACAAGCCTGCCGTCGGCATCCTCGACATCCCGGGCCTCAAGCCCATCTGGACGACCATCGCGCCCCAGGACTGGATGGGCGCCTTCAGCCGATCGCCGCTCGCGGCGAAGCTCGGCATGCCCGTCCGCCGCATCACGAGCGGGAAGCAGCTCGCAGAAGCCCTGGAGGCGGGGCCGACGCGCTGGCTCGCCATCATCAACCCCTACGGCGAAGCCTTCCCGACCCTGCCCGACGGCGACTGGCGGCAGACCCTCGACGCGGTCCGCCGCTACGTCGCGCACGGCGGCTGCTGGTGGGAGACGGGCGGCTACTCGTTCCACCTGGCCGCGGGCTCCGAGGGCCAGCAGCAGGTCGGCAGCAGCGGCATGGGCCATCTCGGCCTGCCGGTGGGCGGCGGCGAGATCGACCAGCCGGCCGAGCCCCTCGTCGTGCCCGCCGAGGGCCGCGCGTGGCTGGGAGACGCGCTCGCCAAGCGGGTCGAGCGCTCGACGAGCGCCGTCAACCGCGGCGCCGTCCGAGGCAGCCACGATCCCGGGCACGTGACCCTCGTGGCGGGCCGCCGCCAGGACTTCATCGCGGGCTATCGGCTCGACGGCTGGGGCTGGCTGTGGCGCGTCGGCGGCTTCTCGCCCAACCCCGACGTCGCCCTGCCCGTCGCCGTCAAGGCGATGGAGCACATCGCGACCCACCCGCCGCTGCCCGTGAAGCCCGGCGGCGTGAAGTACCTGTGGCACGCTGTCGTCACGATGAAGCCGTGATCTGTTTCACTCGCCCCGATGCTCCAGCATCGGGGCGAGTGGAAAAGAGGAAAGGAGAGAGGGAATGGCGGCGAAGAAGATCCTGATGCTGGTGGGCGACTTCGTCGAGGACTACGAGGCGATGGTGCCCTTCCAGATGCTCGCCATGGTCGGGCACACCGTCCACGCCGTCTGCCCCGACAAGCAGGCCGGCGAGACCGTGCGCACCGCCGTCCACGACTTCGAGGGCGACCAGACCTACAGCGAGAAGCCCGGCCACAACTTCGCGCTCAACGCGACCTTCGACGACGTCGACCCCGCCGACTACGACGCCCTCGTCATCCCCGGCGGCCGCGCGCCCGAGTACATCCGCCTCAACGAGCACGTGCTGGCCATCGTGCGGCATTTCGCCGAGGCCGACAAGCCCATCGCCGCCATCTGCCACGGCGCCCAGCTCCTCGCCGCCGCGGGCGTGCTCGAGGGCAGGCGCTGCACGGCCTACACCGCGGTCAAGCCCGAGGTCGAGGCCTCGGGCGCCGAGTGGGTCCAGCACAACGAGACCTTCTCGAACGCCGTCGTGGACCGCAACCTCGTCACCGCCCCCGCCTGGCCCGCCCACCCCGAGTGGATCCGCGCCTTCCTCGACCTCCTCGGCACCACCATCGAGCCGTAGACCACGCGAGGCGGAGCCGGGAGGGCCACGCTGCCCTCGGCTCCGCTCGGGCCGGGCCCGTCGAGCCGGCCGCCGGACTCGGGCTGTGCTCTCGCTGTCTTCAGCCCGCAGGGCGACAGCATGTAGCCACGGGCGCAAGCCCGTGGATCGGATCCGCCAACGGCCCAGCCCCCGCAGGGGGCGGCAGAGGGCCACGGAAGGCTGCGCGGCCCCGAGACAGCTCCTGCCGCCCCCCTGCGGGGGCTTCTCTGCGGGGGGCGCCGCTCCCCCAGGGCTGACGCCCTGGGCTACATGCTGTCGCCCGTCTGCGACGGGCTGGGCTGGCGTGCGTTGGAGGCAACGTGGCCCTCACGGAGACGTCATTGGCAGGCGGCTCGGCGGGCCTGGCCCGAGCGGTCAGTCCTCGCGAAAGGCCTCGGCGGGGCCGCGGGGGGCGAGGGCGACGGTGATGTAGCCGTTGATGGCGCCGTCGCTTTCACGGTGGGCGAACTTCCAGGCGCGAGGAGATGATGCGGCTGGCGTCATCGGAGGCGGCGGACGAGCGCGAGCTTGACGGCCTCGTAGGCGGGGTCGGCGGCGAGGTTGTGCATCTCGTGGGGGTCGGCGCGCAGGTCGTAGAGCTCGTCGTCATCGAAGCCGTTGAAGACGTACTTGAAGTCCTTCGTCATGACCGACCGCTGGGTGTAGTAGAGCTCGACGCCGTTGCACTGGGTGAAGATGGCGTCGCGCCAGTCGGCGGGCGTCTCGTCGCGGAGGAAGGGGACGAGGCTGGCGCCGGTGAAGCGCTGCCGCGGCTCGACGCCCGCGAGCTCGAGGAACGTGGGCGCCCAGTCGGCGTGGCTCACGAGCTCGCCGACGCGCCGGCCCGGGTTGGCGATCCCGTTGGGCCACCGCAGGACGGCGGGCACGTGGTAGGCGCCCTGGAAGCAGGGGATGCCCTTGGCGAAGAGCCCGTGGTCGCCGCAGTAGTCGCCGTGGTCCGAGCAGTAGAGCACGAGGGTGTCGTCGGCCTGGCCCGTGGCGTCGAGCGCGGCGAGGATCTGGCCGAAGAGGTCGTCGAGCCAGGAGCAGTATGCCCAAAAGTGGCGGATGCCCTCGCGGATCTCGCGCTCGGAGAGCTGGCCCCACACCTGCCGCCGCATGCGCTGGTAGATGCGCGGCTTGTCGGCGAGGTCGTCGGCGTAACTGGGCGGCAGGGGCACGTCGTCGAGGTCGTAGAGGTCGCGGAAGCGCTGGGGCACGACGTAGGGGTCGTGGGGCGCGACGGCGCCGACGAACATGCACCAGGGGTCGTCGCCCTTCGCCAGCTCGGGCAGAGTCTCGACGGCGTCCTGGGTCACCAGCTCGTCGTGGTGCTTGCCGTGGTCGGGGCGGGTGCCGTACATGGTATAGGTGCCGTAGCCGGGCCGGAGGATCTGGCCCTCGCCGCGCTCGGCGTCGGCGGCGCGCTGGGCGAGCTTCTCGTACTGCTCCCAGGCCGTGTGGTGCTCGCGGGCCTTGTGGGCGCTGACGCGGAGCACCTGCTGCCAGCCGCGGTCCTGGGGCCCTTCCTCGACGCTCACGTGCCACTTGCCCGTCCAGGCCATGCGATAGCCCACCTCGGCGAGGCCCTCGCTCCACAGGCGGACGCCGGGCTTGAGACCGCGGGTGAGGGCCTGGTCGTTGCAGATGTTGTTCCACACCCCGCTGCGGGTCGGGTAGAGGCCGCTGTGGAAGGTGCCGCGTGCGGGGCAGCAGTGGGGCGCGGGGCAGAAGACCTGGTCGAAGAGGACGCCCTCGCGGGCGAAGGCATCGATGTGGGGCGTCTTGCACGGGTGCTCGGGCCGCACCGTATCGCCGCGCTGGTGGTCGGTCATGAAGATCAGGATGTTCGGTCGAGCCACGACTGGGACTCCTCTCCGGCGGCGACATGAAGCAGCAAGCGACAGACCATACATGCGGAATAGAGGATGGGTGTCAAGCGCAGATCGCCGCGCTGCTGAGTCGGGCGTGCGATACAGAAGGGAGTCCTGGGGCGGCAGCGAGGGGGAGCAGCGCCACTCGCGGTGAGCTCCGCATTTGCGCAAATGGCATGATAACCCAGCGCCACACGGACTCGCCCCACGCCGGCTCTCTCCAGGGCGCTGCTCCCTTCGTGGCCAGCCGGGAGGCCCCAGCAGGCCATGCCACGCTGCCCGGGTCGGCGGCAAAGTGGCGCGGCGCGGCTCGCGGTTATCGTCGCATTTGCGCAAATGACATGATACCGCGCCGCCACATGGGCTCCCCAGACGCCAGGTGTTGCCGGGACGCCACCGCCGTCGTGCCGAGACGCGAGGCCACAGCAAGCTGTGCCGCGCCGCCCGAGTCGGCGGCAAAGTGGCGCGGCGCCCCTCGCGGGTATTCCTGCATTTGCGCAAATGGCATGATAGCGCGCTCCCGCATGGGCTCGCCAGGCGCCAGGTGTCTGCCGGACGCCGCCCCCATCGTGCCGAGCCGCGAGGCCCCAGCAAGCCATGCCACGCTGCCCGGGTCGGCGGCAGAGCGGCGCGGCGCCCCTCGCGGTGGTTTGGGCATTTGCGCAAATGACATGATAGCGCGCCAGCCCTGTTCTTCCCTGCGACGGAGGGTGTGCGCCCAGCCCGCCGACGCGAGGGGCAAGCCATTCTGCGGCTCCCCCTCGCAGCGAGGGGCTGTGCATGCAGCCCCCCGGCAGTTGCCCCTGCCGCAAATGGCGTGACGCGAGACGGCGGCGGGCGCTCGGCTCGGTGGCGCTCCCGGGCGTGTTGCCCAAACGCCAGTTGGGGGCCATGATCTCACGGATGGGCAGAAACTCGACGGAATCGCCCGCCTCTTCCAGCAGGAAGAGCACCTTGCGTGGCCGTTCGGGCCGCAGGTCTCCTTTGGGCAACACGCCCTCCTGGCCTGACCACCTGAACGGTTACTGCAATTCCACCCCAAGTGGCCTGAGCGCCCACCGCAGCGATCGAGGGCTCCGGTCGCGTCGCGCCGGGGGCTGGCGCCCCGCTTGGCGGGGCGCTGCGCCGTGGATCGAGAACCTTGACTTACGTCGATCCGGGCTCCGGACGGACGATCGGGCCCTCCGTAAGCCTTTGGAACATATATGCTTACAAGTCCGAAAAACCAGACACGCCAGAATCCAATCCTAGGCGTGCCGGAGGCATTGCGCGACCCAGGATACCTTCGGCGCAAACGTCGCTCTACGGGGCGTATACGGGGCTCTACGGGCAAGCTGTGTACAGGGACACTTGCCCGGTCGCGGACGCCTCACCCGCGCGCGGCGCGGCCGGCAGGCAGGCGCAGCACCGTCCCGAAAGCTCAGGAGCGTGCCCTCAGGGCCCGGATTGCGCCCGGCGGGCGTCTGCGGGCGGCGGAGCAGGCAGGTGGAAGCGCAGCCTCCCGGCGAGTTCCGAGTCGCCGCGGGCCGCCAGGGCGTTCAGCAGGCAGCGGATCGTAGATCTTTGTGCCGGGGTCGGTGGGACGAAGGAGCGGTTGGCGCAGGCCATCCACTGCTCGAGGGGCGCCTGCACGTCTGGCCGCTCGTCCTCGGCGGCCAGGTCGATGGCGCGGAGAAGGTGGAGAAGGCTGTCCCACTTCCTGAGCTCGCCCAGCAGGCTCACGACGATGAGCCGCGTGCGCCGCTCCTGCGAGCGCCCGAAGAGCTCGATCAGCCATTCGGGGTCGAGCAGCCCCGGCCTCTCGGCGAGACACCAGCTCGCCTCTTTGGCCACCCCGGGCTGCTCGTCGCCGAGGCGTCGCTGCACGAGGTTGGCGTGGGCCTCGGGCGCCAGGCGCCAGAGAGCGCGGAGAGCCGCCCGCTGCACCCTCGAGCGGTCGTGGCTCAGGAAGCCGCGGATGAGGTCGCAATCGTCGCTCGACCCGAGGTGCCCGAGCTCTTCCAGCGCGCCGACCCACTGCCTCGGCTGGTTGGCGCGCAGGGCAGCGCGGCACCGCTCGGCGATCTCCTCGCGGGTCATGCCCCGCCGACGCAAGTGGTACTGGGCGACGGCGCGAAGCGTCCGGTGCGGGTCCAGCAGGGCGTCCTCCAGAGCTGCCTCGGACGCTGGAATGGCCCTGGATGCCCCTGCATCAAGCGCCTCCCGCCGCACGCGCACGAACCGGTCGCCGAGCAAGCGCAGCAGCCAGGCCCCCAGCTCCCCGTCGCCGAGCCGCGCGCAGGCCTCGCGCACGCCCGCGGCACGGGCCAGGGGGTCGCTCGGCTCGAGCACCAGCTTCGCCAGCCGTTCGGGCGGCAGCGCATCGATCTCCAGCAGCAGGCGCACGCATTCGCGCTGGACGAGAGCCTCCCCCGCTGTGAGCGCCGCGACCAGCTCCGAGCGGCACTCCGCCCGCCTCAGCAACGAGCGCACGCGCTCGACGAAGGCGCTGTGATCGTCCCGCCGGCAGCCCCGAAGCCGAAGCACGTCGGGGACGCAGTCGAGGAAATGGCGTGCGTAGTCGGGCCGCAGCCGCTGGTCGAGGGCCTCGGCCGCTGCGGCACGGACCTCCGGCACCCAGTCGTTGCGCCGAGCCAGGAGCGACGGCAACTCCTCCCCGGTGTCCACCCGCGCCAGCTCCCGCACGGCCGCCTCGCGGACATGGCCGTTGTGGTGGACGCTCGCACAGACGAGCACACCGACGGGCGCGCCGCGGAGGTTCTCGGACCTGAGATCATCTGGCCTGATGTCGCTCGCCCCCGACAACGGGAAGGACGGCTGATGGCCCCTGAGCAGTTCCCGCCCTCCCCCAAGCCACCGCGTGGGACGGAGAGAACCGCTGGGAAGCCACAGGATCAGGGTTGGGGCGGCTGGCGCGGCGGCTCCGTGGCGTCCTCTGTGGAAGGCTTCGGCCCGTCGCGTGGCCGCCTGAGTTGCTCTTTGGCCTTCTCTTCGAGTGCCTTGATGAGCGACGGACCAACGCCCGCGAGGCCCCACATTGTGCCTCCGTGGACGGTGGGAGCGCCTATGAGCTCGAATGCACCCTGTCCCGGGATGAAGACGATCGTGTCGGCTTCGCCGTAGGTCTTGCCGCGCCAGAGCCTCGGGCGCTGGGGTGCCTTGCCCTTCTTCATCTCGATTCGGTCGGTGGCCGGATCGTACTCCGCTGTTCCACACGTCCCGCGCCATCCCTTGGGCTTCTTCCGTCCTGGCTTGGCGCGCTTCGGTTCCTTGGGCTTGATCGTGATGCGGACGTTGCCCTCGTAGATGAAACGCCCGCTTCCCTCGGGCTTCTCGGGCGGCAGCCACTCCATCCTCTCGCATTCCACCCGCTGCCTGTCCCAGACGGCGAGGACGTGTCCCTCGCCGACGAGCCGCCTGGTCTCGGGGTCCCGCTCGAAACGGTCCGCCTGGATGGGGACCTCACCCTCTACGACGGTCTGGCGCTTCGGGTCCGGCGCCTTCTCTGCCGCAGAGGCGCCCAGTGCAACGCAGGCCATCGCGGCAGCAAGGGCCAGCATCGCCCATCCATCGAGCCTGGCGTCCATGAGCTTACCCTCCGCTGCACTTGAGGCGGGACGTGGCCCAGTATGCCCCGCCACAACGGGATGTCAAGGCGAATCGCGGATTGTGGCCGCGGGGCGACGCGGAGCGTCGAAGATCCCGCCCCCGCGCGGGAGCACGGGGACGAGCGCACAGGGGGGCGGTGACGAGCGGCTGAAGGAGGCTTGGAGGGGTGCGCCTTTCCTGCTATACTCGGCGGCGACACCACGGAAGGGGTCAGACATGCGCTTTGAGCGGTCAGCAGGCATCCTGCTTCATCCGACGTCGCTGCCCGGGCGGTTCGGCATCGGGGAGCTGGGCGAGGCGGCGCGGCGGTTCGTCGACTTCCTGGCCGAGGCGGGGCAGTCGCTGTGGCAGATCCTGCCGCTGGGGCCGACGGGCTACGGCGACTCGCCCTATGCCTGCTTCTCGGCGTTCGCCGGCAACCCGCTGCTGCTCGACCTGGGGCGTCTGGCCGAGGAGGGGGACGTCGAGCCGTCCGAGCTCGACGGCGCGCCCGCGTTCCCCGACGATCGGGTGGACTTCGGGCCGGTCATCGCGTTCAAGACGGCGGTGCTGGCGCGCGCGGCGCAGCGCTTCGGCGAGCAGGGGTCTGGCGAGCGGCGTGCCGACTTCGATCGCTTCTGCTCGGAGAACGCCGACTGGCTGGACGCCTATGCCCTGTTCCGGGCGCTCAAGGACAAGCACGGCGGCGCGGTGTGGAACACGTGGGACTGGCCGCTGGCCTCGCGCGAGCCCTACGCGCTGGCCGACGCGCGGGACCGGCTCGCCGAGGAGGTCTTCGCCCGCTGCTACGCGCAGTGGCAGTTCTTCCGCCAGTGGGCCGACCTCAAGCGCTACGCGAACGAGCGCGGCATCGCGATCATCGGCGACATCCCGATCTTCGTGGCCTACGACAGCGCCGACGTCTGGCAGCACCCCGAGCTCTTCTTCCTCGACGAGACGCTCAGCCCGACGGTCGTGGCGGGGGTGCCGCCCGACTACTTCTCGAAGACGGGCCAGCTCTGGGGCAACCCGCTGTACCGCTGGAAGCGGATGGGGGAACACGGCTTCGCGTGGTGGGTCGCGCGGATCGCGCAGACGCTGCGGACGGTGGACATCGTGCGGCTCGACCACTTCCGCGGCTTCGCCGCCTACTGGGAGGTGCCCGCGGGCGAGGCCACGGCGGAGAACGGCCGATGGGTCAAGGGACCTGGGGCGAAGCTCTTCGAGGCGCTCGAGGCGGCGCTCGGCGACCTGCCGCTCATCGCCGAGGACCTCGGGCTCATCACGCCCGACGTCCACAAGCTCCGCAAGCAGTTCCAGCTCCCGGGGATGGTCGTCCTCCAGTTCGCCTTCGCCGACGACGCGGCCAACACCTACCTGCCGCACAACCTCGAGGCCAACTGCGTGGCCTACACCGGCACCCACGACAACGAGACGACCGTCGGCTGGCACGCCAGCCGCGACGCCGACGAGAAGGCCAGCGTGGCCCGCTACCTCGGCCCGACCGACGAGCCCATCCACCAGGCGCTCGCCCGCGCCGCCTACCGCACCGTCGCCGACGTCGCCATCGTCCCGCTCCAGGACCTCCTGGGCCTCGGCAACGAGGCCAGGATGAACGCCCCGGGCCGCTTCGGCGGCAACTGGGCCTGGCGCGCGGCGCCCGACGCCCTCCAGCCGGACCTCGCCGCCCGGCTGCTCGACCTCGCCGTCACCTACGGCCGCAAGGAACTGCCTGAGGAAGAGAAGAAAGAGGAAGAGCCGCTGCGCTACGAGCCCGAGGAGCCGTAGGGGCTATCTGGACAGCTTGCAGGGATCCGGCCTGCGGCAGCTCAACTCGCGCCTGAAGGCGTGGGCTCCAAACGCGCGGCAGGTTGTTCGGAGTCTCGCCCTTCGGGGCGAGCTCCGGCTCCCGTCCGCCACCCAGGAGGCTCTCGTGTACGGCATCGTCGAGTTCGGCGGGCAGGTGTCGGCGCCGCGCGGGTTCGCGACGGCCTTCTCGGCGCCAGGCGTGGCGCTGCTCCGAGGGGCCGAGGCGCAGCAGGGGCGGCTCGCCGAGCGCGATGGCTCGATCCTCTATGTCTTCGGCGAGCTCTACAACGTGCAGGACGTCTGGCCCGCGTCCGACGGCTCGGGCGACGACCTGGTCTCGCTCGGCGAGCTGCTCGCGAGCCCCGACGCGCTCGACCTGCTGCCGCGGCTCAACGGCTCGTTCTTCCTCGTGGCCGTCGAGCCCGCGGCGCGGCGGGTGCGGCTGATCGCCGATCGCTACGGGAGCCGCAAGTGCTTCTACGCGTTCCGCGACGGCCGCCTGGCCTTCTTCCCCCACGTCCACCACTTCCTCGGCCTGGGGTTCGCGCCGCGGCTGGACGAGGACTTCCTCGTCCAGTTCCTCACCTTCAAGTGGCTGCTGGGCGACAGGACGCTGCTCGACGGGGTGTTCCTCGTGCCCTACGGCACGGTGGTGGAGCTTCGGGGCGGCGCGCTGACCGAGCGCCGCTACTGGGCGTGGCGGTTCGACGAGAGCGGCGGCGGCCCGGACGACCTGGACGCGACGGCGCGGGAGATGGCGGATCTGCTCGTCGCCTCGGTGGCCCGCCGCGTGCGGGGCAAGCAGCGGCTGGTGTGCCCGATCAGCGGCGGCTTCGACTCCCGCGCGCTGCTCGGCGCGCTGCTCGAGTGCAGGCGTGCCGACGACCTCGTGGCCGTGACCTACGGGACGCCGGGCTCGCTGGACTTCGATCTCGGCTGCCAGGTGGCCGCCGCCGCGGGGGTGGCCCACCGCACGATCGACTTGAGCCAGCCGACGGACTACCGCCGCGAGTTCCGCCGCCGGGCCATCGACACCGACGGCCAAGTCGAGGTGGTCCGCACCTTCCCCAGCGAGTGGGAGACGCTGCTGGACGTCTCGCCCCACGCGCTGCTCGGCTTCATGGGCGATTGCCTCTCCGGCCAGCTCCTGCCCGATCACCCGACGGCCGAGCGGCACGCCGACGAGCGCGAGGCGCTGCGCGCCGGCCTGGCCATGCGCCAGTGGGTGCCCTTCGACATCACGGCGCGGCTCCTCCGCCTCGACCCCGCCCAGACCGAGGAGCGGGCGCTCGACGTCGTCGTCGCGACCAACGGCGAGAACCCCCACCGCCTCAACGCCAACTACGTCAAGTGCTGGGACTTCCCGAACCGCCAAATCAAGTTCACCATGGAGCAGACCTTCCTGCTCCGCGAGCGGTTCAACTACCTGCTGCCGTTCCTCGACAACGCCTACGTGGATCTGGCGATGCAGGTGCCGTTGGGGTGGCGAGTGGGCCAGCGGCTCTACCGGCGGATGCTGGCCGGTCGGTTCCCGGGTCTCTTCCGCCTTCCGTCGGCGCGTCTGGGCGGTCGGCCGTTGCTCGATAGCTGGCCGTCGCGCACGTGGGAGCGCCTGTCGTGGTCGGTGCGGCGCATCGTCGAGGACGGCACGTGCGGCCTCATTCCCGCGTATCGGGACATACGTGAGAAGCGGCGGCGCGGCCGGGTGCTGCGGATGGACGACGAGGCGCTGATGCGGGTCGAAGGCCCGTTCCAGGCGATGTGCGTCGAGCAGCTCACCCGGCTGGCCGACCGCGGCCTCGTCGAGGCCGACGCGATGTGGGCGCTCTGGCACGAGCATCGGCGAGGCGAGGCCAACCGCCGCCGCGCCCTCGGCGTCCTCGTCAGCCTCGAGTTCATCGCCGAAGCCTTCCTCGACGGCGAGAGGCCGGCCGCAACCCAGTGAGGACGGCCGCGTGTACGGCATCTTCAATCCCACAGGCGAGGTGACGGCCCCCGACGGCTTCCGAGCCGTCTACCAGCGTCCGGGCCTGGTGCTGCTCGAGCGGCCAGGCTGCATCGGCGGGACCCTGAGCCACCGCGGCGACTCGGTCCTCTACCTGTTCGGCGAGATCTACAACGTCCAGGACGTCTGGCCCGCCTCCGACGGCTCGGGCGACGACCTGACGTCGCTGCACGAGCTGCTCGCCGCGCCCGACTGGCTCGAGCGTCTGCCCGACCTCAACGGCTCGTTCCACATCACGGCCTTCGACGCGCGGGCGCGGCGTCTGCGGCTGATCGCCGACCGCCACGGCCAGTATCCCTGCTTCTACGGCGCGCGGGACGGCCGCCTGTGCTTCTTCCCGCACGTGAGCGACTTCCTCGCTCTCGGGTTCCCGGCCCGGCTCGACGGCGAGATGGTGGCCGAGATGGTCGCCTTCCGCTGGCTGTTCGACCATCGGACGGTGACGGACGGGGTGCGGCTGCTGCCGCACGGCAGCGCGCTGGAGGCCGACGCGGCGGGAGAGACGGTCCGCCGCTACTGGCGCTATCGCTTCGACGAGCGCCGCGACGACCTGGACGATCCCGACGCGGCGGCGCGCGAGCTGGCCGCGCTGTGGGTGCCGGCGGTCGAGCGGCGTCTGCGGGGCAAGGGGCGCGTGCTGCTGCCGCTGAGCGGCGGGCTCGACTCGCGGGCCGTGCTGGGCGCCGCGCTCGAGTGCGTGCCGGCCGACCGTCTGGTGGCCGTGACGTACGGGACGCCGGGCTCCTTCGACTTCGAGATCGGCCGCCAGGTCGCACGGGCGGCGGGGGTGCGTCATCGGGCGATCGACCTCTCGACGCCCCACGACCACGCGGCGGAGTACCTGCGCAAGGCGCGCGACAGCGACGGCCTCGCCGACGTGCTCTGGAGCTTCCTCAGCGACTGGCACGCGCTCGCCGATCTCTCCGAGCACGTCATCACGGGCTTCGCCGGCGACGGCATCACCAGCATGGTCGTGCACCCGCGCGCGCTGGACCCCTGCCCCGCCGACGAGCGCGCGGCACTCGAGCTCGTGCGGCAGCACCACCAGGGCATCCCGTCCGACGTCGTCGGCCGCCTCTGCGGCATGCGGCCCGAGGCCTGGGACGAGCTGGCCGTCGATCTCATGGCGCGGGTCAACGAGGGCAACGACCATCGGCGGGTCGGCGCCTACGCCCTCGCCTGGTTCCTCGGCGCCAGGCTCCAGCCCTACACGACCATGCTCGTGCACAAGGTGCGGGAACGGTTCCGCTACCTCTCGCCCTTCCTCGACAACGCCGTGTTCGACTTCCTGCTCGCCGTGCCGATGCGCTGGCTGGCGGGCCAGCGGCTGTATCGTCGGATGCTGGTCCGTCGGTTCCCGCGGCTGTTCGCCCTGCCGAATCGCAACGAGAACGGGCGTCCGCTGCTCGAGGGGTGGCTGGCGCGCGTCGGCCGGAGGGCGGCGCGGTCGGCTCGCAAGCGCGTCGAGCGCTGGTCGGGCGGGCGGCTGCCGCTCCACAGCGCCGAGGAGGAGCGGGTGCGCCGCGGGCGCGTCATCGGCCAGGACCTGACGCTGCTGCTGCGCGAGGCAGGGCCGTTCCAGGCGATGTGCGTCGAGCAGCTCACCCGGCTGGCCGACCGCGGCCTCGTCGAGGCCGACGCGATGTGGGCGCTCTGGCACGAGCATCGGCGAGGCGAGGCCAACCGCCGCCGCGCCCTCGGCGTCCTCGTCAGCCTCGAGTTCATCGCCGAGGCGTTCGTGGACCGCGAGGTCGCGGCGTGGTGGGCTCAGGCCGGCGGGTCGAGCTCGAGCAGTCGGTAGAGCTCGGCGACCGCGCGGTCGGTGGCGCGGCCGGGGTGAAAGAACAGGTCGCGGACGGCGGCCTGGCGGACGGCGGCGTGCTCGCGCGGGCTGGCGAGCGCGTCCTCGACCGCGGCGGCGACGCGGCCCGGCTCCTCGACGGTGATGCCCACGCGCCTGCCCCAGGTCGCCAGGTCGGCGCGCTCGCGCACGCGGTCGAGCTGCCCCGGGAAGGCGAGGAAGACGATGGGCCGGTCGAGCAGCAGGAACTCGTAGGCGGCCGAGCTCGCGTCGGTGAGCAGCACGTCGGCCGCGAAGAGCAGCGGCACGACGTCGTGGGAGCGCGCGACCGCGAGGTCGGCGTGGGCCAGCGCCGCCAGACGCGCCGACCAGTCCACCGAGGTCTCGCGCCGGTCGTACGAGTTGTCGTGCAGCTTCACCACCACGTTCACCCCCGCGCCGCACAGGCCGCGGAGGACCCGCTCGCCCATGACCGGCAGGCTGGACTCCGGCCCCCACGTCGGCGCGTAGAGCACCGTCGGCCGGTCCGCGCGGCAGCCCAGCCCCTCGAGGATCGCCCGCCGGTCGAGCGAGCCGTCGAGCAGGCAATCGAGCTTCGGCATGCCCACCCGCCGCAGCCGGGGATCCCCCTCGGCGAACAGCCCCCGGCGCACGAACCCACGCTCCATGTACGGCCCGACCACGCACAGCGCGTCGTAGCGGCAGGCCTCGGCCGACAGCGCGTAGTTCTTGAACGACAGGCCGTGGAACAGGTGCGCCGCGCGGGCCGCGCGCCGAGCCGCCACGCTGAAGTCCGAGCTCACGTACAGATCGAAGGGATAGTACCGCGCGACCGCCCGCGCCAGGAGCCGCACGTCGCCCGCACCCGCCCGCTCGTAGAGCCGCCGCACCGAGCCGCCGCCGTAGCGCGTCCCGAAGAAGTACACCCTCAACCGCGGGTCCGCCGCCAGCCGCCGGTGCACGGGCGCGAAGATCAGGTAGTTCATCGGCCGCTTCGCGCGGAACCCGATGACCCGCCTGTCGCCGCCCCTCCTCACCTGCCTGCCGCTCCTCGCTGCGCGAGCCCCTCGGCCAGAGCGGGCAGCCGCGGCACCACCTCCCGCTCCGCACGCGCCAGGTCCTCGGGGAAGTCGATCTCGATCCACGGCTGCCCGGCCGTCGCCAGCACACGCACCGGCCGCTCGGCGAGCAGGTGACGCGTCGCCAGCGGGAACATCGCCCGCTCGCACCCCGACGCCACCAGGCGCTCGGCGATCGCCGTCAGCTCGCGGCGAGCCCCGTCGCTGAACCGCAGGACCCCCACGTTCTCCCCGTCGTAGCTCCCGGGCGCCAGGTCCCGAGCGATGTCGGCGAGCCAGCCGTCCACCACCCGCACCTTCATCTCCTCCGCCCCGAGCCCGTCGCACAGGTCCGCGAGCAGCACGTCGGGATGCCCACAGGCCAGCAGACGCCCGAGCAACTCCGGGTGGAACAGCACGTCGGCGTTCAGCACCAGCATCTCGCCCCGCACCCGCTGCACACCCAGCCAGAACGAGTAGAGGCTGTTCGTCTCGGCGTGCCGCGGGTTCACCACGGTCCGGACCCCCGGCCCCAGGTGCTCGGCGAGCGCCTCGGCACCGAACCCGACGACCACCGTCACGTCCGCCACGCCGTGCGACCGCAGCGCATCGAGCTGTCGGTGGATGAGCGAGGCCCCGCCCGCCTCGAGCATGCACTTCGGCAGGCGGGCGGTCAGAGCCCCCATGCGATCGCCGCGCCCCGCTGCCAGGATCAATGCTTCCAAGACGCCCACTCCCCGCTCGCGCCCGTCCAGCCCTGCGCGCTCCGCTGCTATCCTACGGCGGCACCCTCGCCCTGTCAAGCCCACGCTCTGCGTCGGTTCCCGCCGTTGCCGCGCGCCACGAGGAAGCTCGAGCGGCTGTATCGGGGCCCCTCGGCCTCCCCGTCGCTCTCGTCGAGGTGGGTGGGTCAGTCGAGTCGTCGCTCGCCGTTGGTGTGCTGGGCGTCACGGGCGCGGACGTAGCGGCGGGCGGCGTCGAAGACGGGCTGGTGGTCCCACGCGACGGGCTGGCCGTGGGCCATGGCCTCGAGGATGTGCCTGCGGTCGCGCTGGCTGGCGAGGACGCGGGTCTCCATGGCCTCGGGGTCCCAGCCTGCGAGCAGCTCGTCGCGCAGGGCGTGCTCGACGTCGGCGACGTCGGGGCGGCCTGCGAGGCTGGTCTGCTCGGTGGGGTCGGCCTCGCGGTCGAAGAGCAGCGGTGGCTGTGTGTGGACGTGGACGTACTTCCACTTGTCGCGGCAGATCATGCGCAGGGGGTGGATGACGCCCTCGCCGTAGTACTCGGTGACGGCGCTGCGCGGGGCGCCGGGCGTCTCGCCTCGGAGGAGGGGCAGGAGGCTCTGCCCGTCCACCTCGCGGCCGACGCTGCCGCGGTCGGGCAGCTCGGCCAGGTCGAGCAGCGTGGGGAACAGGTCGGCGAGCGACACGGCCTCGCCCACGCGCCGCCCGCCGCGCCAGCGGCCTGGCCACGACCACACCAGCGGCACGCGCGCCGACCCGTCGTAGAACGTGCGCTTGAACCACATGCCGTGCTCGCCGAGCATCTCGCCGTGGTCGCCGGTCACCACGACGACGGTCCTGCCGCCCAGGCCCAGCCGCCGGACCTCGCCGACCAGCTCCCCCACCTTGTCGTCCACGTAGCTGACCATGGCGTAGTAGGCGCGCCGGGCGCGGCGGACCAGCTCGTCGGACGGCGGGTAGCGATCGAGCTCGTGGTGGACCTGGAGCCAGCGGTTGAAGGCGTGCATCCTGGCCATGGGCTGGGGCCGCGCGGCCGGCAGCTCGACGGCATGGGGGTCGTAGAGGTCCCAGTAGTCCTGGGTGATGATGAACGGGTCGTGAGGGTGGGTGTAGGAGGCGCACAGGAGGAAGGGGCGGCGGTCGGAGCGGTCGCGCGCGAGGGCCCGCAGGCGCTCGAGGGCGCGGAAGTGGACCTCCTCGTCGTAGTCGAGCTGTAGGCTCCAGCGGCAGCGGCCGGCGTCCTTGAGCTGTGCGACGCTGGTGCCGGGGTTGGGGTAGACGCCCTTGCGCCAGTTGGGGGTCCAGTGGAAGAAGGAGGGATAGATGTCGGTGGTGAGGCGCTCGTCGAAGCCGTGGAGCTGGTCGGGCCCGACGAAGTGCATCTTGCCCGAGAGGAGGGTGCGGTAGCCGGCTCGGCGCAGGTGGTGCATGAAGGTGGGGATCTGGGCGGGCAGCTCGCAGCCGTTGTCGAAGACGCCGGTGCGCCAGGGCAGGAGCCCCGTGACCATCGAGGCGCGCGAGGGCGCGCACAGCGGGCTGTTGCACAGGCACTGGTCGAAGGCGACGCCCTCGGCGGCGAGGCGGTCGATGTGGGGGCTCCGCACCACGCCGTGCCCGTAGCAGCCGAGCGCGGCGGCGGGGAGCTGGTCGGCCATGATCATGAGGATATTGGGGCGGTCCATGGTCGCTCCGTGGCAGGGGCGCGGGAGGGACGGACTCGGGCTGCACGACGCCTACCATAGGCTCTCGACCGCCACGAGTCAAAGGCAGGCCGGGGCATCCGAGAAAGGGGACACGGCATGTTGCCGGAGGGCCCCGGCATGTTGCCGATTCGCCACATGCGGCATGTCCTGCTCTTACAACTGTTTACAAACATATTGGCGGTTGAGGCCACCCGGCGATGTTGCGTTTCGGCAACATGGCGTCCGAAATCGCGGAGGAAGGGCGCGCGCGGGCCGAGCGCGGGCGTATCGTTAAGCCTATGTGAGGCTTGTGTTTACGGCAATTCCGATTCTCGTACACCACGGCGGCTCCAGCGGCATGGGATTTGCATTACAGCAGACTGCTCATGGGGAGTGGGATTGTTCTCTCCCGTTTCTCCTGAGCGTTGCGCCGTGTGACGTTGACGCAGAACCTATCACGCGATTCGAAGCATCCTGTCTTCTCTAGGAGAGTCCCGATGAGGAAGCTGGCGTTCGCTGCGGCTCTGGGTCTGGTGCTCGCCGCCTCGGCCTCGGCCGACCTGATCGCCTACTGGCCCATGGACACCGACGTGGTGGACAGCATCCCCGGCTACACCCCGGACGTGGTGGAGCCGCTGGTTGGCTCCCTCTTGATCAGCGGCAACGCGACGCTGACGGCCGACGGCGGCGGCCGCACTGGCCTCGCCGGCGACAGAGCGTTCTCCTACGACGGCGATTCCTGGCTGGCCGCAACAGAGCCTGCGCCGTGGCCGAACATCCAGAGCGCGGTCACCGTCTCGGCCTGGGTCTACAGCACGGAGAACGACGGCCACATCGTGTGCCAAGGCGGCGGATGGAGCGACCCCGGCTTCTCCATGTTCTGGTGCCGCAACCCCAACCCCGACGCCATTCGGGTCGAGCTGCAAGATTCCGGCCAGACCATGAGCGACAACCCCGCCCCCACCCAGGACGCGTGGCACCACGTCGCGTTCACCTGGGACCAGAGCGACGGCACGATCCGAACCTACATCGACGCCACCGACGGCCAGCCCGAGCCCAACCAGCCCAGTTACGCCGGCCCCATCGGCACCCCGACGCATGCGCTCTGGATTGGGCACAACGAGGCGCGGTATAGTGAGAACCGCGGCTTCGACGGCCGGATCGACGACGTCGCCATCTGGAACGAGGCACTCGACGGCACGCAGATCCAGTTCCTCGCCGATGGCAACAGCCCGCTCGATGCCCTCCCGCCCGTGCTCACCTGGGACCACGGCACCCAGTTCACCGGCAACTGGGGCGACTCGAACTGGGTCTGCTCGGCGTCGTCGCCGCCCCCCTTCCCGACGGTCAACGAGGCGGCCGCCATCAATGACGGCCACGTCACCGTCGCCGACGACCGGGGCGCCCTCGCTCTCGAGCACAACGGCGGCAACCTCGTCATCGGCGCCGGCAAGACCCTGGAGGTCGCCACCACGTTCGAGACCTCAGGCGGCGCCGCCGTGACGGTGGCTGGCGGCTCGCTCAAGGTGGGCGGTACGGCGAACCTCCTGTCGGGCGCGCCCGTGGTGCTCGAGGACGGCTCCAGCCTCGAGGTCGGCCAGGGCCTGGTCACGGCTCTCGTCATCGCGGGCGACACTGAGGTCAAGGTCAACACCGGCCTCCTGGGCGCCGGCGCCATCGTGAACGCGGGGGCCGCCAGCCTGACGAAGACGGGTGCAGGCACCCTCGGCTGCGACAACAGCGCCGGCCTGAGCAACCTCGCGCTCACGGACATCGTTGTCGAGCAGGGCGAGCTCTACCTCCGCGGCGCCAACCCCCTGGCCGGTGCCACCGACGTGACCCTGCGCGGCGGCATGCTCACCCTCGAGCCCGGCGTCTCGGCCGGCGGCACCGCCAACGATCTGCTCGAGGCCTACTACTCCGGCGACGGCGAGGCGCTGATCGACCCCCTCGAGCCGAGCAAGGGCTACCTCGCCCAGGCGCCGGTCTATGAAGACTTGTACAGTGTCGGCAGCGCCCGAATGACGGCGTTGACCAGGCACACCTACCTCGACCTCGATCAGGGCGACCCCGCTAACGGGACGCCTGACGATTGGTACGATCGCACCGGCGGCACCGCCGATCCTCCCATCCGCAATCAGGACCCCAACAACTTCGGCGCCGTGTGGTCGGGCACGATGCTCGTCGGCGTCGGCGGCTCGCCCCTCGCTCCCGGCGAGATCACCCTCGGCACCGCCAGCGACGACGGCAGCGTGTGGTGGGTGGACGGCCAGCTCGTGGTGGACAACAACGCCTACCAGGGGCGCACCGAAGCCACAGCGACCGTGACTCTAGGCGCGGGCGCCCACGAGGTCTACATCGGGTGGTATGAGGGCGCCGTCAACGCCAGCATGGAGGCCAAGTTCGGCCAGGGCGCGGGTGTCGCCTACGGCTCCCTGGACTTCGTCGACCCCTCCGACCCCGCCCAGGCCAATCTCTGGACGTCTGAGGCGACGACCGACATGGGCGACCTGAGCGGCGTCACGATCACTGCCGAAGCCTCCGGCTCGACCCTCAATATCGCCACCACCCAAACGTGGGCCCTCGGCACGCTGGACATGACCCCCGGCTCGGACCTCACCACCATCGGCGGGCCGGTGACCTTCGGGAGCTCCACCCTCGGCAACGGCAGCACCCTGATGGCGCAGGGCACGAGCACGGGGCTCGGCGCGGCCAAGGTCGCGGGCAGCACGACGCTCAACAACACGGGCCCCCTGACGGCGACGACCCTGACCCTGGACGACGGCGACGCGATCAGCTTCGTCGGCAGCGGCCCGACCACCATCGACACGCTCGTCAACGCCGGCGGCACGTCGATCGTCAACGTGCCCGTCTCGGCGCAGGTCACGGTGCTTGACGCCCAGGACACGGCCGCCGGCACGGTGACCAAGCAGGGCGACGGGCAGCTCACCCTCGACACGCTGAGCGCCGGCGGCGCCACCAACACCACGTTCCAGGTGGACGCCGGCACCCTGCTTGCCATCGGCGCCGACCCGCTCGGCGACTCGACCAAGCTCACCCTCGCTGGGGGCACCGCGGCCTTCGGCGATGGCTCCGCCCCGCCCGCCCCCGGGCCGACGGCCGGGCTGATCTCCCACTGGACCTTCGACGAGACGAGCGGCACGACCGCGGCGGACACCCAGGGTGCGAACGCCGGCACCATCTCCGGCGGCGTGACCCTCGGCGTGCCAGGGCCGGTCGGGACCGCATTCGACTTCGACGGCAGCAGCGGCCAGGTGGACGTCGGGAGCGTCGGCATCAGTGGCGCCGCCCCGAGAAGCATCGCCGGGTGGTTCAAGTCCGATTCCGCCGATCCGCCGAGCGACTGGCGGGGCATCTTCGGCTTCTACGACGACAGCAGCACCGGCGACCTCTTCTTCGGCGTCGATGTGATCAACAACAACGATGCCGGCATCCACGTCTACAACTGGGAGCGGCCGCTTGCCGATCTGGAGACCTCGAGCTGGCATCACGCGGCAGCCACGTACGACGGAACCAACATCGCGTGGTACTACGACGGGATGCTCGTCGGCTCTGAGGCCAGGTCGGGCTTGAACACCACCGACTACTTCACCATGGCGTGGCGCCGCGACAACGACAACCGCTTCGACGGCCAGATCGACGACGTGCACGTCTACAGCAGCGTCCTCACGGCGGACGACGTGGAGGCCATGTACGGCGCCAGGATCGCTCCCGACACCTCCAACATCAACGTGCTCGTCACGGCCAACTCGACCCTCGAGTCCCGGAGCACCTCCCCGCTCGCCTTCGCCGACCTGACCGTCAACAACGACGCCACCCTGACGACCACGGGTAGCGCGATGACCTTCGCCAGCACGGCCATCGGCGCCGCCTCCGGCACCCTCGACGTGCAGAACACGGTGGACATCGGCGACTACGGCGACGGCGGCGCCCCCAAGACGTTCATCAAGCGCGGCAGCGGCGAGCTGGTGGTGGACAGCGACGCGCACACGATCGTCGCCGCCGACACGACCTGGCGGGTGGAGCAGGGCACGCTGCACGCCATCGGCGCCGACCCGTTCGACGGGCCCACGCACGCCGAGCTGGCCGGCGGCACGCTCACCATCGAGCCGCCGGCCACGCCGGCCGACGCGACCTACCAGTACTTCCGATTCACGCCCACCAAGCTGCGCGACGACGGCGCAGCCAACAGCGTGCAGCTTTCCGAGATGCAGGTCTTCTACGGCACCCTGCAAATCCCCGGCGCCACGGCGACCAATCCAGGGGGCAGCACCCCCGACGCGGAGGGGCCGGAAAAGGCCGTGGACAACAACACGGGCACCAAATGGCTCGACTTCAACAAGGCCCCGCTGGTCCTGGACTTCGGCTCTGCGGTCACCATCGACGAGTACAACTGGGCCACGGCCAACGACGCCACCGAGCGCGACCCCGTGCGATGGACCTTCGAGGGCAGCAACGACAACGCCAATTGGACCCTCGTGGATAGCATCGCCGGGGCCGACTACCCGACACCGACGGCCCGGTACACCTTTGCGGGGCCCTTCACCACGAAGATCTTCGCGGGTGACTTGGACTTGACGGACCTGACCGTCCACGGGACAGCGAACTCGACGCTGAACATCGTGTACCCGCTGGAGGCCACGGTGGGACAGCTGACCCTGGATGACGGGGTCGTCCTGTCCACCATGGGCGCGCCGACCACGTTCACCGAGACGGTGCTGGCCGGCGGCTCGGGCACCCTCGACGTGCAGAACACCGTGGACATCGGCGACTACGTCGGCGGCAGCGGCAAGACCCTCATCAAGGACGGCCCCGGCACGATGATCGTCGATAACGTCGCCCACACGATCAACGGCGCGGGCACCACCTTCGAAGTCCGCCAGGGCCTTCTCACGGCCGACGCGCCCGATCCCCTCGGCGGCTCCACCGACCTCCACCTCGCCGGCGGCACCGCGTCGTTCGGCGACACCGTCGCCCCGCCGGCCCCTGGGCCGACCACCGGGCTGATCTCCCACTGGACCTTCGACGAGACGAGCGGCACGACCGCGTTCGACACCCAGACTGCGAACCCCGGAACCATCTCCGGCGGTGTCACCCTCGGCGTGCCGGGCGCGATCGGGACCGCCTTCGACTTCGACGGCAACGACGGCCAGGTGGACGTCGGCAGCGTCGGCGTCAGCGGCGCCGCGCCCCGCTCCATCGCCGGCTGGTTCAAGTCCGATTCCGCCGACCCGCCGAGCGACTGGAAGGGCATCTTCGGCTTCTACAGCGCCTCCAGCGGCGGCGACCTCTTCTTCGGCATCGATGTGATCAACAACAACGATGCCGGCATCCACGTCTACAACTGGGAGCGGCCGCTTGCCGATCTGGAGACCTCGAGCTGGCATCACGCGGCAGCCACGTACGACGGAACCAACATCGCGTGGTACTACGACGGGATGCTCGTCGGCTCTGAGGCCAGGTCGGGCTTGAACACCACCGACTACTTCACCATGGCGTGGCGCCGCGACAACGACAACCGCTTCGACGGCCAGATCGACGACGTGCACGTCTACAGCAGCGTCCTCACGGCGGACGACGTGGAGACCATGTACGGCGCCAGGATCGCTCCCGACACCTCCAACATCAACGTGCTCGTCTCGGCCAACTCGACGCTCGAGTCCCGCAGCGCCTCCCAGCTCGACTTCGCCGACCTGACCCTGAACGACAACACGGAGCTCACCGTCGCCGGCGGGCCGATGAGCTTCGCCAACGCGATCGTCAACGGCACGGCCGCCATCAACAGCGACCAGCACGTTACCCTCCGCGACTACGACGACGGCGCCGGCGCCAACCGCACCCTTATCAAGCGCGGCAGCGGCCCCATGGACCTCCCCGACGGCGGCCCGACCTCAGGCGCCTCCACCACCTTCCAGGTCGAGGGCGGCAGCCTCAACGCCGGCGGCGCCACCGACCCCCTCAGCGGCGGCGACCTCGTCATGGCCGGCGGCACGGTCAACCTCACCGCCCCCAAGACCGCCGGCGTCATCCCGACGGGCGCCGTGGGCGCCTGGACCTTCGACGCCGGGGACGCCGACGACTCGTCGGGCAACGGCTACCACGGCACCCAGAACGGCGGCGCCTTCAGCTCCGACGTGCCTGAGGGCCTCAGCGGCCAGTCGATCAACCTCACCGGCAACGGCTCCATCAACGTGGACGACGGCGCGGGCCAGACCGTGTTCGACCTCGACACCCTCACCGTCGCGGCTTGGGTCAAGGGCTGGCCCGACAACGGCTGGGACCCTTACATCTCCAAGCGGGGCGAAAGCAACCAGGGCTGGCAGTTCCGCAGGATCGGCTGGGGCGACAGCGACGACAAGCTGACGATGACCCTCCGAGGCACGAGCGGCGACGACGACGTCATCGGCGCGTCGAACATCATCCAGCAGAACCCGGACGAGTGGTTCCACATCGTCGCCACCTACGACAACGCGACTGGCATCCGACGCTGGTACATCAACGGCGTCCTCGACGGCGAGGTGCTCGAATCCGGCGACATCAGCAACACCGGATCCCAGCTCGTCTTCGGCGCTCGGGACAACTCGGGCGACGCGGGCAACCCGCCCAGCATCGGCAACCACTCCAACACCTGGCTCGACGACATCTACATCTACGACCGCGCCCTGATCGAGGCCGACATCCAGGCGATGCTGCCGCAGCGGGGCCCGCTGGTCATGCCCGACACCAACGTCCGGGTGGCCGGCGGCGGCACCCTCAACGCCGTCACCGACAAGACCGCCACCTTCGGCGACCTCACTCTCCAGAGCGGCGCCCTCACCATCGCCGGCGCCCGCGAGGGCGTCTTCTTCGCCGGCGGCGCGGTGGACTCGAGCGCCGACAGCATCGGCCTCGATGCCGCCGTCGACGTGACCGTCAGCGGCTCCTACGACGGGCAGAACGCCACCGCCAGCTTCACCAAGAGCGGCGGCGCCAACCTCATCCTCACCCAGGGCACCACCAACCACGGCGGCGTCGCCGTGGACGTCCAGGGCGGCCGCCTCATCTCCAACGCCGCGATGCAGGCCGCGGGCCTCAACATCGGTGGCGGCGCCAACGTCGATACCGGCACCAACGACGTGACCATCAGCGACGGCGGCGCCTTCCGCGCCGGCGCGCTGAAGATCAGCGGCGCCGGCTCGACCTTCAAGGTCGGCGGCGACGACATGGCCGCCGCGCCCGAACGGCTCGGCCTCGAAGGCGGCACGGTCACTGTCCGCGTCGGCGCCATGCCGGGCGGGCTTGCTGTCTGGCTCGACGCCTCGGACGTTGACGGCCAGGGGAACGGGGCCATCGGCGACCCGACCGACGGCCAGACGGTCGCCACCTGGGCCGACAGGTCAGGGAACGGAAACAGCGCGGCGCAGGGCAATGCCAACAGGCAGCCCGTCTATATCGCCAGCGCCATAAACGGCCAACCTGCGCTGCGGTTCAACGCCGACAACGTCGAGGGCGACGACGAGATGAAACTCGGCGATCTGAGTGCCCAGTTCCCCGACGCGGCCACACTGTTCGCCGTCGCTTACATCGACAGCGACGGGCGTTACAACGTGTTCGGCAACCGCAACAACGATGAGCGATGGAAAGCCGACACGTGGAGCGAAGCTGTGCCGGGCTCGTTCAGGGGTGGACGTCAAGGCTATAACTTCGATGATCTCCCGTCAGACGGGTCACACATTTTCGCCATCGAGAGCAACAGCTCTGTGTGGCGGATGCTGGTTGACAGCTCAAACCTTGGCGACAGAGGGGCCGATTACCACTCCGGCAGCGGCCAGGACTGGGCCATTGCCGACCGCTCGAATGGCGGCCAGGAGCTGAAAGGGGACATTGCCGAGCTTCTCATTTTCAACAGGGCCCTTTCGGCCACCGAAATGGGCAAGATCGGCGGCTACCTCGCCGCCAAGTACGGCATCGGCGCCGCCGGCTGGACGGGCAACATCGACCCGATGGCCATCAACATGCCCGACACCGACATCCACGTCGCCTCCAGCACCGAGCTCTTCTCCGACACGCCCAGCACGGCGACCTACGGCAACCTGAACCTCGGCGGCACCCCAGGCGTCGCACTCACCCTCACAGGGGCGCCAGGCGGCACCTTCTTCGAGAGCATCGGCTTCGACATCGAGGGCTTCACGCCTGGCACCGAGCACGACCAGATGATTTTCCAGGGCCCGGGCCACCCCATCGCCACCGGCTCCGAGCTCGATATCCTCACCCCGCTCATTTTCGGGCAGGACGACGTCTGCAACTGGGCCGTGCTGATGGACATCGAGGACCCCCTGGTATTCGCCGACGGCATCTTCACCGACGCCAGGACCGGCCTGCCGCTGCCCGAGGGCGCGAGCTTCATCGATGGCAACGGCGCCTACTTCTGGCAGATCAGCTACCAGTACGAGGGCAACGACGTGGCGATCCACCTCACGGGCATCCCCGAGCCGACCACGATGGCCCTCCTCGGCCTCGGCGCCGTGGCGCTCCTCCGCCGACGACGACGCCAGGCCTGACACGCTCCACGCCAACACCACGAGCCGCCGGGCATCACGCCCGGCGGCTCGCCTCGATCCACCCGTCGCGCGCCCGACGGCCTCAGCCGCCCGTCATCTTCCCCACCGTCCCCGCCACCCCCCGGATCAGCACCGCGACCAGCGCCCACCCAAACGGCAGCCACAGCGGGATGCCCAGCGGCGTGGCGTCCGCGTAGGCCCACGCCCCCGCAGCCACGCAGATCATCTCGCCGCACGGCCCGATCACGCCCCCAGCCACGTACGTCCACACCACCTCGCGCCCACGCCAGAAGGCGAAGGCCACCGGCGCCGTCGCCACCAACAGCACCGCCAGCACCACGGGCCTGTCGTGGCACAGCGCGATCTCCCCAGCTCCCGCGGCGAACAGCGCCGCCTCGAGGGCCAGCTCCCGGGCGATCGGCTTCGTCAGCCTCATCGTCGCCCCTCCGGGGCCAGTGCGTCGAGCGTCGTGTCGGGCTCGTGGTAGCGGCGGAAGTAGTGGACGAGCGTCGTCCACGTGAACAGGCGGTTCACGAGCGGGATGCGGCTCAGGAACGTGAAGACGAGGTAGCTGAGGAACAGCGCGAGCAGGATGTAGGGGTACTGGAGCAGGAGCCGGACCGCCAGGCTGTTGGCCGCGGCGGGCAGTCCCAGGCGCGGCGCCAGCCAGTTCAGCGCCCACGCCCCGACCGGCACGGTCGTCGCGAAGTAGAGCAGCACGCCGAGCGAGTGGCCCGACTCGACGGCCCGCTCGGGGCACCAGGCCAGGCAGCGCAGGCAGTTCTCGCACGCGAAGGTCCAGTAGGGCCGCTTCCGCGTCCTGCCGACCATGCGGATCGCGCCGTGCGGGCAGCTCCGAGCGCACAGCCCGCAGCCCGTGCAGCGCGTGCTCGCGAACATCATCTTCGCGAGGTAGAAGCGCCCGAGCAGCGCGTAGGCCACCGACACCGGCAGCAGCACCAGCCCCAGCAGCAGCCCGACGATGCCCGCGAAGCGGCGACGGCCCGACAGCACCGCCTCGGCGAAGGCCCGACACTTCGGCTCGGCCCGCGCGACGATCGCCCGCGCGCTCGGCTCCGAGAAGCCAGGGTGCGCGACCATGAAGTTCGACGGCATGTCCAGCGCCGTCACCCCACGCACGCGATAGCCCTTCAGCTTCAGGATCAGGGCCACCAGGTAGCCGCCCGTGCCCTCGAGACCCGGCAGGAACACCGGGCCGAGCTTCGTGCCCGCCCGCGTCGGCACCACGACGGCGTGGGCGCCCTGCCCCGGCGGCAGCCGCCACGCGAGCCGCAGCACAGGCCACGGCGCCGTGAAGCCGTGGGTCGGGAACACGAGCCCGACCAGGCGCCCCGCGCCGCCCGGCTCGTCGCGCACCGCCGCGCCCGCGGCGATCTGCACCAGCCGCGCCTCGACGCCCCGCGCCCGCGCCGCCTCGGCCAGCCACGTCGCCGCGCGGAACGAGTTGCCCGTCCCGCTCATGAAGTACACGGTCCCATCGCTGTAAGCCACGGCGTGCCTCGAGAAAGCGACGCGACGAGCCGTCACGCGGGCTGGGCGGCGCCCGACACGGCGCCCGTGATGGCCTCGGCCCAGCTCCGGCGGCCACCGACCACGAACCGCTCGCGCGAGCCGTCGCGCCGCGTGACCGCCAGGCCGTTCGGCACGACCCAGGCCGTCATGCACGGCTCCGCTCAGGTCCGCCAGACAGTAAACACCGCGGAGGCCCAGTAGTAAAGCGAGAACGACAGGAACACCCACCACCCCGCCGACAGAGCGCCCGCCCGCGCGGCCAGCCGACGCGCCGCCAGCGCCGCGACAGGGAACGCCGGCAGCACCCCGACCAGGAAGCCATACCCGACCGGGATGTTCGGCAGATGCTCGCCACCGCACAAGGCCACGTAGCCCGCGCACAGCGCCAGGAACCCGACCACCGAGCCCCGGACCAGCCACCGCGCCCACCGTCCACCGCCGCGCCGAGCTGCCGCAGCACCCCACACCACCGCCTGGTAGCCGACGAACAGCGAGACG
>CBFDBL010000001.1:0-35705 GCA_965603035.1 uncultured bacterium | reverse complement strand
TGGCGGTAGCAGAAGGTGAAGAGGCCGCGCAGGTGGGCCGCGAGGTCGCCGTCGTCGTCGTCGGGGATCGAGGCCAGCAGGTGCGCGACGATCTGCTGCGCCTTCAGGAAGTCGGCGTGTGCGGCCTCGACGTCCCTGTGCTGGACGTGGCGGATGGCCTGGCGCAGCGCGCGCACGGCGCGCTCGTGCAGCAGGGTCACGCGGTGGAGCGGGTCGGAGCTCTCCACCTCGGCCGTCAGGTACGCTTGCGCCGCCTTCTGGAGGTCCATAGCGCCAGTCGCCTCTTCCGCGGTGGCCTCCCGGTCGGGTCCTGGGCGCCCGCGCGTCGGGCGCCCGTGCCGCGGCGAGCCGCGGCGAAGGAAATGGGCGGGGGAAGGGGGAGATCGTCCGGCGTCGCTTTGTTCCTCCGGCGGGGCCTGAGCCTCGTCGGAGGCCGCCATCGAGCCATGCTGAGCCACACGCCCTGGCCCAATGTCTTTCCTGTTACGGCGGTCCCTTCCCCCCCCGTGATTTCGCGCGGCGGGCCTACCCCTGGCTGCTGGAGTTGCCCGCAAGGAAGTTCTGCATTGCGGAAAGCTGAGTGCTGAGGAACGTGTTCTGGGTCTGGAGCGAGCTGATGGCCTGCTCGAGGGCTGCAAACCGCCTGACCAGGCGCTCGCGCCGCTTCGCCAGCAGTTCCTCCTTGCGCTCGATCTGCGCGGCGTACGTGTCGAGCTGCCGCGTGTAGCGGTCCTCCTTGCTCTTGACGTACCCGTCGATGGGGTCGGTGAGGTAGTCGAGCAGATCGTCGGCGAGGGCGGCCACGCCCTTGACCACGGTGACCGTGGCGTCCACGCCGCCGCCGATCTCGCCTTCCTCGAGGGTGACCGACAGCCACAGCCCGGCCGCGTCGCTGTCGGCGTCGGTGGCCTTGAGCAGGCGGCCGACCCCCTCGGCGGCGTAGCCGTCGATGGTGCCCGCCACGTCCTGCCCGTCGGTGGACGTGCCGCCGGTCAGCCCGAGCGCCGGGGCGGCGTTGTTCGCCGGCGGCGTGCCGAGCGCGACCGACTTGGTGGCGCCGTAGCCCTCGGTGCGCAGCTCGAGGTGCCCGGTGGCCCCGGCGTCCACCCAGGCGACCGCGACGCTGCCGACGGCCACCTCGGAGGCGGCGATCCTGGCGGCGACCTCGCTCGCCAACTCGGCGCCCGACGTGTAGGTCTTGTGCGCGAGCGTCAGGGTGCTGGTCTCGGTGCCGCTGATGGCCAGGACCAGCTCGTCGTTGCTGTCGTCGATGGTCAGCGGGCTGTTGGCGGGGTCGCTGATGCTGGTGCCGACGAGCTCGCCGCGCCGCGCGGCCTGGGTGATGTGGACGGCGTAGCCGTCGGCGGTGGGCACGGTCTCGGCGCCGGCGAGGGTGAAGCGGATCTTCGCGTGGGTGGAGTCGCCCGAGGCCTGGAAGATGCGCGCCACGGCATCGAAGTCCTCGGCCAGCGCGGCCTCCAGCTCGGCCGTGTCCAGCGCCAGTTGCCCGCTGGTGGACACCGAGACGCCGAGGGCGAACAGGCCGTTGCTGCCCGCGGCGAGGCCCGGCACGGCGCCGAGGATGGCCTCGCGGAGATCCTGCTGGACCCGCACGACCGAGGTGTTGCCGAGCAGGACGCCGGCCGTCCCGGTCTCGGCGTCGTAGCGGGTCTGCTCGCGGATGTAGGCCGCCACCTCGTTGTAGCTGTCCACGAAGGCCTGCACCTGCTCGACCACGGTCGCCGTGTCGTTGGCGACGGCCACCTCGACGACCTGGCCGGGGTCGGCCTTGGCGAGGCTGAGGGTGACGCCGGGGATCAGGTCGGTCACCGTGTTCGACGCCGACGCGATCGTGATCTGGCCGTCGCCCGAGCCGATGGCGATCTCGGCGTCGGCCGCGGCCTGCACCGTCGGCACGAACGCGTCGATCACGAAGCGGTCGCCCGCGGCGAAGGTCCCCGCCGCGAACGTCGCATCCACGCCGAGATCCGTGCCGTTCACGTCGTCGTAGACGTCGATCATCCCACCGGCGAGCGACAGCGTCGAGCCCCAGGTCTCGCCGCCGTCCTCGCTGATGCGGTACGTGGCGGACGCGAGGTCGCCGCCATCGACGACCTCGACGAGATAGCTCGCGCTCGACGTGCCGGTGTAGCTGCCGCCGGTCGTCACGGTGCCCGTGTAGACGTTGCCGCTGTCGGCCGCGGCGTCGCTGATCGACGCGGCAGCGAAGTCGGGCGCCAGGCCGCCGGCCAGGTCGGACGTCACGGAGATGGCGTTGTCGAGGCCGGTCTCGTCGGACGTCAGGATCAGGCGGTAGGCGAAGGCGTCGGAGCCGTCGTTGATGACCATGGCCGTGACGCCTGCGTCGGCGACGTTGATGGCGTCGCGCAGGCCGGCGAGGGTGTTGTTGACGCTCGTGACGTCGATGGTCGTGGTCTCGCCGTCGCCGATCTGGATCTGGAGGGTGCCTGTGCCGAGGGTGGTCGAGTCGGCGTCGGCGTAGCCCTGGGAGGCGATCTGGTGGGCGCGGGCGAGCGCCTGGACCGAGACGGCGTAGGAGCCGGCGGTGGCGCCGCTCGCCGCGGTGGCGGTCAGGACGGTCTCGTCGCTGACCGCGACCGAGCGCGCGCGGAACGACGTCGAGCCGGCGAGGGCGCCGGCGCTGGTCTGGAAGGCGAGGAGCTTGGTGTTGAGGGAGCGGAAGGCGGCGAGCTGGCTGTTGACCCGCGCCTGGCGCGCCTCGAGCAGGGTGACCGAGCGCCGCTCGACGGCCATGATGGCGTCGATGATCGAGCTGGTGTCGAGGCCCGAGGCCAGCCCGTTGATCGACAGCGGTGCCGCCATGTCACGCTCCCTGTTCCCGCCCGCCACCCGAGGGCCGCCTCAGCGCGGAGGCCGTCGGATGGAGGGCCGGCTCGTCAGCGATAGAAGGCCCAGCGGCTGAGGCGTGCGAGCGTCGCGGGCAGCTCGGCGAGCCGCTGCGGCGCGCGCTCGTCGAGCACGTGCCCCGTCGCCAGGTCGAGGATCTGGATGGTGAAGCGGGTGCCCCGTCGCTCGGGCAGGACGCGCAAGCACAGAGAGACCGGAGCGGCATAGCGCGGGACCTCGCAAGCGGAACGGATGACCGCCTCGCCGGCGCCTTTCTTCCCGGATCCGGCGTAGGCGCCGTGGCCGAGTGGTTCAGGTGCAAATCCCGTGCCGGTATGATCGCGCGACACCTGTGCCGCTCCTCCCTCCGCCAGGTCGAGGCAGGAAAGGGGCCGCCACCGGGGCCGCCCTGGACGGGCGCCCCGGTGGCAGGCCGGTCACGATCGGATCGTGAGACCCGCGTCGGCCTCAGCCAAGCAGGCTGAGCACCATCGACGGGAGCTGGTTCGCCGAGGACAGCACCTGCATGCCCGACTGGAGCAGGATCTGCTGCTTGGTGAACTCGGCGACCTCGACGGCGAAGTCGGCGTCCATGATGACGGAGCGAGCCGCCGTCATGTTCTCCGAGGCGGCCTGGAGGTAGTTCACCTGGCTCTCCAGGGTGTTGGCCTGGAACGAGCCGATGGTGTTGCGCGCGGTGACGATGCTGCCGATGGCGGTGTCGAGGGACGTGATGGCCGCGGCCGCGTCGGCCGAGACGTCGATGAGGTCGATGACCAGCGTTGTGGAGTCGACGGCGGGCAGGTCCAGCGAGACGACCTGTCCGGAATCGGCGCCGACCTGGAACTCGAGGCCCACCGCCGTGCCGTCGAGCAGCGCCTTCTGGCCGAAGGCCGTGTCGGCCGCAATGCGGTCCAGCGTGGCGAGCGCGTCGGTGACCTCGGCCTGGAGGGCCGCCAGCGAGTCGGCGTCGTGCACGGCATCGTTGGCCGCGTCCACGGCCAGCTCGCGCATGTGCACGAGCAGCGCGCCGACCTCGTCGAGAGCGGCCTCGGCCGTCTGGACCAGCGAGGTGCCGCGCTCGGCGTTCTCGATGGCCTGATTCAGACCGGAGATCTGCGCCCGCTGACGCTCAGCGATGGCGAGGCCCGCCGGGTCGTCCGCCGCCCGGTTGATCCGCAAGCCAGACGACAGCCTCTCGAGCGACTTGTTCAGCGCGCGGTCGGTCCGAGCGATGTTCCGCTGGCCGATCAGGGCGGCCACGTTCGTGTTGATCCGAAGACCCATACTTCTTCCTCCTTGGAGCATCCCAGCCCGGACATCCCTGACCCGGGCTCCATCATCTCTCCCCCGTCGGTACGCAGCGGTTCACTAGCCGTCTGCGTGCGGTCCGCGGCCCCCCTCCCACCTCGGGCCGCTTCTCAGTTCATTCGCACGCCTCCTTTCCCAGTTCGGGGGTGCGATGCTGAAGGAGCCAGGGGGCTAGGCTCCCATCTGGCGCAGGTGCTTTCCCTGTCACTGATGCACAGTATCGGCAGTGGCTGCGCGCGGTTGAGGCCCCGCGGATCTTTTCCAGCGGCGCGCGCGCCAGGCCCCCGGGCCCCGCCCACATGTGCAGCTACGCGCGCAGCAGACCACCGCATGTTGTGGGGAAGAAACACGGCCGCCGGAGGCCGGCGCGCGCGCTTGCGGCGCCGGCCTCGCGCCGTAACTCAACGCCGCGCCGCACCTTCTGGCCCCACTGCGCCGCCCTAAGTGGCCCTTGCAGGTGGGAAACATTTGGCCTTGACAAGCCCGGCGCAGGTCGGTATAACCTGTGTTGACCCAGCGCACCGCAAAATATGGTACCCCGGCACGCCGCAGCCACGCGATCTAGTGGGGGAGCGATGAGCCTCTACATCAGCGACGCCGCGAAAGCCGTGGGCGTGTCCGCCGCGACCCTCAAGCGTTGGTTCCGCAGCGCAAAGGTCCACGACGTCGCGCGCGACCGCAACGGCTACCGCGTCTTCGAGCCCGACGACAACGAGCGACTCCGCGCCTACGCCAACCAGCGCTTCGAGCCGCCGCCACTGAAGCGGCCCGGCCGCGCCCACAGGCCCCGCGCGGCAGCCAGGTAAGCCGCCCGCAGGGCCCACGGTCACACGAGGCCCGCGGCCAGGAGACCATGCCGACCGATGGCCAACAACGCCTTCTTCAAGTTCTTCCAGGACCTCGTGCTCTCGGGCACGTGGAAGAAGCTCACCCCCTCGGCCCGCGCGCTCTACCCCGTGCTCGCCATCCACACCGACAAGAACTTCAAGCCCGTCTTCCCCTCCCTCCGCCGACTCAAGGCGCTCAGTGGCCTCGGCAACAACGGCCTTGCCTCCGCACTCCGCAGCCTCGAGGACAACGGCCTCATCCGCAGATGGTCCGGCAAGCACAAGTCCGGCAACGTACCCAACACCTACGAGTTCCTCTTCGACTACCCCGCCTGTCAGGTATCCCTGCCCCCGCAGCGGGGCAAGGCTGCCACCCCCGCGGGCACAGGGCACGCCCCCCAACGGGGACAGCCTGCCCCCACCCGAGGACAGAGCCTACCCCCGCGCGACGACGCCCTATCCCCGTCACGGGGCATGAACAAGAAGAAGAAGAGAACTAGAACAAAGAGCACAACAAAGGAACCCACCACCCACATCGCAGGCGACGTCCACATCAACATCACCCACGACGCCAGCGGTGCTGTTGTTGATGCGCTCAAACAATTCTTTTCCGACCGCCTCGCCAACCAGCTCGCCCGCGAGTACCCGCCCGACTACATCGAGGAGAAGATCGAGATCACCCGCTACAGCCACGAGCAGGGCAAAGTGCGCGACCCCGCCGCCTTCCTGCGCCGCGCCCTGAGCGAGGACTTCGGGCCGCCGGCCGGCTTCTCCACCGCGGCCGAGCGCGCCGAGGACGCCGCGCGCCAGCGCGACATCGAGGCACTCAAGAAGCGTATCCTCCAGCACCAGGTCTCCGTGGCGCGCCACCGCGCCACCGGCGAGGCCAGCCTCGTGGACGTCCCGGCCGACCTCTCCTACATCATCCTCCAGGGCCGCCACGGCTCCCGCTGCATCAACGCCTGGGACGACGTCGAGCGTTACGACTTCGAGTAGCCCCCCAGCAAGCCCATGCCATGCCGGCCCGCGCGCGCTCCGGCGCCGACGCGCGCCCGCGCGCTCCACCCACAGGCCCTGCGACTGGAGGAGAGGGAAGGACCGGCCCGCCGCCGCCGAGAGCGCGTCAGCTCCCGAACAGCTTGCCGAGGCCAAGCACCTGACTGTCGGACGACGAAGCCGCGGCCCGGTTCGCCTCACGGATCTGGGTGTAGATCTCCTTGCGGTAGACCGGCACCGAGCGCGGCGCCTGGATGCCGATCTTCACCTGGTGCCGCGAGATGCTGAGCACGCGAACCTCGATGTTGTCGGCGAGGATGATGGACTCGCCTTTCCTGCGCGTGAGGACCAGCACGGGCAACCTCCTTGTTGCACCGGCTCGCGCCTTAGTCGGCGCGGACGGGGTGCCGGACGGCCAGATCGCGATCCTGGAGGACAAGCTGGAGCGCCGTGGCGCCACGGGTGTTGAGCACGATCGGCGCGCGGAGGTTCACCGAGATGGCCGACGAGTTGTCGCTGAGGGTCAGGATACCCAGCAGGCGCGCATCCTCGGAGCGCTGCACCCCCAGCTCCGCCACCGCCTCGTCGTCGAGCTCGACCGCGTACCCGTCGGCGATCAGCGACAGGTCCACCAGCGGGAAGAGCACCTCGGGCGCCTCGAGCGACTGGAGCCACAACACCGGCGTCGTCTCGGGGTCCTCGATGATCCCGTAGTCGTCGAGCCCGTCGAACCCCACGATGGGGCGCACGAAGCGCACCCGCCGATCGTCGGCGACCTCGACCGTCCCAAACCGAATGCTCTGAACCTTCATGTTCCCCCACCGTTGCACGTCGGGGGCCGGGGAGGAGTGTGCCGGACCCAGGCGGCGGCCCCACGGGCCGCCCGGGCCTACTCCAGGTAGCTCAGCAGCGAGTTCTGCATCATCCGCGCGGAGATGATCAGCGCGGTCTGCATGGCCGTCTCGCTGCGGTAGAGCAGGGCGGTCGCCTCGGCGAAGTCGGCGTCCTCGAGCTCGCTGATCGCGGCGGAGTCGGCGAGCGCGGCGTCCTCGAGCGTCGTGCGCGTGAAGCCGAGCTGGGTCGAGCGCCAGCCCATGGCGGCGATGCCATCGACCACGCGGTTGTGGGACTCGCGGAGCGTCTCGATGTGGGCCGACAGGGCAACGCCCTGCTCGCCCTCGGTCAGGCCATCGGTGTTCCTCAGCAGGTCGCGCAGCTCGAGGAGGCTGTCGAAGGCCTCGGTGCCGCCGAAGGCGCGGGTGCCGGGCTCGCCGAGCGCGACGCGGGTGTTGGGCCCGACGTCCAGCTCGACGTAGTCGTGGCGGCCTTCGTAGACCGCGGCGGTGATCTCGTCGCCCGTCCGCTCGACGCTGTAGGCCGGGGCGTCGTTGGCGCCGCCGGCGAAGATGTAGCGGCCGTCATACTGCGTGTTGGCCTGCTGGAGGAGGCCCTCGAGGAGCTGGTCGACGGCCTCTGCGAGCGACTCGCGGGTGGCCGGGTCGGTGGTGGCGTTGGCGGCGCTGGTGCAGATCTCGCGTGCCTCGACGAACAGGTCGCTGACGTTCTGGAGGATGGAGGCGCCGAAGTCGATCTCGCTCTTGGCGTGCTCGAGGGTGCCGAGGTGCAGCTCGAGCCTGGAGCGGCGAGCGCGGGCGCGGTGCGCGCGGGCCGCGTCGAGCGGCGCGTCGGACAGGCGGTTGATGCGCCGCGAGGTGGCGAGCTGCTCCTGCGCCGTGCTCAGGCTCTCGGAGGCCTGGCGGATGGTCTGGAGCGCCGAGCGGGCGACGCTCTGCTGGGTCACTCGGTGGAGCATGGCGCGCGTCCTTCCTCGGGGCTCACAGCACCGCCATGAGGTCGTCGAGCAGCTCGTTGATGGTCTGGATGTACTTGGCGGCGAAGGTGTAGAGCTGCTGGTAGCGGAGCAGGTTGAGGGCTTCCTCGTCCTCGTTGACGCCGGAGACGGCGTCGCGCTGGTTCTCGGCGGCCTCGAGCAGCACCGTGGCGCTGGCGGCGCCGCGCTGGGCCATCTGGGCGTCCAGGCCCACCCGGCCGATCAGCTCGGCGTAGCTGCCGTCCACGGTGTCGTCGCCGAGGCTCGCCAGCACCTCGTCCTGCACGCGGGCCAGGCGCAGAGCGTTGCTGCTGTCCGAGGCCGAGCCGCTGCGGCCCGCGGCCACGAGGCCGGGGTCGGCAGCGATGGCGGGCTCGACCGCCATCGCCGTCGCCGAGGTCCCGCTGAAGAAGGTGTTGAGCCCCAAGGCGGCCAGAATGCCCGAGGCGTCGGGCTCGGCCACCAGCCCGGCCGAGAGGGCGTCGCCCGCCGCGACGTCGCCCGCGCCCAGGCGCACGGCAAGCCCGCCCGGCAGCTCCAGCAGGTCGCCCGGCGCGTAGCCGTCGCCGGCGTCGAGCTCCGCGACGGTCAGGCCCGCCGCGTTGGTCACGGCGACGGTCAGGCCCGCCGTGGCGCCGACGGTGACCGAGGCGGTGCCGAGGGCGCCGGGGGCGGTGGCCACGCGGTTGGCGAAGTCGAAGCGATAGCCGCTGCCTGCGGAGATGGCGAGGCGGCCGGCGCTCGTGTTGGCCGCGAGGTGGTCGATGGCGTCGAGCGCGGCCGCCAGGTCGGCGAGGGTGTCGGTGGCGGGGTCGAAGGCCACGGGGGTCTGGGTCACCTCGCCGGTGGCCTGGTCGATGACCGAGACGTAGAGGGTGCCCGCCTCGACGGCGAAGGGCAGGCCCGCGTCGGCGAGCGGGACCGCGTCGTCCACGGCCCACCTGCCGACGAGCGAGGGGAAGCTGCCGGCGCGGCCGATGCCCGTGCTGTGGCGCAGGTTGACCTCGCGGACGATGGCGGCGGCGAGGGTGTCGAGGTGGTCGAGGTAGCTGGGGACGACGCGGTTGGCCACGTCGAGCAGCGTGCCGACCTCGCCGGCGGCGACGGCGAGCGCGATGTCGTCGCCGATGCGCACCTCGAGGACGCCGTCCTCGGCGGTCACGTTGAGCGCGGTGGCGTCGTCCTTGGCGACGAGGAGCAGGCCGCCGGCGCGCACGTCGGCGCGCTGGAGCTCGTCGTAGGCCACGCTGATGGGGAGCAGCGAGGCGAGCTCGCGGAGGGCGGTGGTCCGCCGGTCCACGAGGTCGTTGGCCTCGCCGCCGGTGACCACGACGTCGCGGATCTGCTCGTTCAGGCTGGCGATCTGTTCGGCGAGCTCGTTGACCTTGGTCACCGTCTCCTCGACGTAGGGTACGAGGCCGCGCTGGAACTCCATGAGGCGGTCGCCGAGACCGTTGAAAGCGCTCGTGAGTGTCTGGGCGCTGTGGACCACGGCGGCGCGCTCGGCCGCGCCGGCGGGGTTGCGCGCCAGCTCGCCGAAGCTGTTGAAGAAGTCGTCGATCGCCGCGCCGAGGCTCGACTCGGGGTCGAGGGAGAACAGGGTCTCGAGCTCGCTGAGCAGGTGGCTGCGGCAGGTGGCGGCCCCGGCCATGGGGTCCTGCGCGAGCAGGAGGCGGTCGAGGAAGGCGTCGCGGACGGCCTCGACCGAGACCGGCTCGACGCCGCCGCCGACGGCGAGGGGCCCGAGGCGGCTGGGCGGGATGTTCGCCAGCTCGACCCGCTGGCGGCTGAAGTTGGGGGTGTGGGCGTTGGCGATGTTGTGGCCGGTCGTGTCGATCGCCTTCTGGGCGGCGAGCAGGGCCGAGACGCCGATCCCGAGGGTGGTGCCCATGGGCTTGCGCCCCCTACATCACCTGGTCCACGCGCGCCGCGTCGTGCGCGTTGGTGCTCGGGCGGCCGGTGGGGTCGTAGGTGTTCGGCTCGGGGCTGGCGCCGAACACGTCGTTGACGACGCCGCGCAGGAGGTCGAGCGACGAGCGCAGGAGGTGGAAGTTTGTGCGGTTGACGTCGTTGAGCTCCTGGGCGAGGCTGAGCAGGCGCTGGTGCTTGTGGGTCAGGGCGTCGCGCTCGGGGCCGTCGAGCAGCGCGATGAGCTCGCGCAGCCTGGGGGCCGGGCCGAGGCGGGCTTCGGCCGACGCGAGGCGGTCGCGCAGGGTCAGCCGCCGCGCCTCGAGGTCGGCCGCCAGGCCGACGAGCTGCTCCTCGGCCGCGACGATCCCCGGCAGGTCGCCCACGCGGCTCTCGACGATGGCCTGGCGCTTGCGCCGCTCGGTCGCAAGGAGCCGCTCGTAGAGCTCGGTCGTCGCATCGAGGTTCTCGGTCAACTGGTCGACGAGCGATACCATCGGCTACTCTCCCCTGGGCTGTTGCGGCGGGGGCTCGGGTGATCGGGACAGCAGTTGCGCCTCGATGGCCTGGGCGAGGCCCAGGCCGCGGCCGCTCGCGACCGACTGCGCGAGCGCGTCGTCGAGCATCTGCTCGTAGATGTCCTGGGCCGGGCCGCTCGGCAGCAGCCCGCCCTCGGGCACCGTGTTGCGCATCTCGCGCAGCATCCACGTCACGAAGTGCGTCTCCAGCATCCGCGCCGCGCGCTCGACCTCCGCGCACGCATCCTCGTCGCCGGCGCGCGCGCGGGCCACCACCCCGGCCGACGGCAGCGACGAGCGCGCCGGCGCGCCGGGCAGCGGAGGCTGGACGTGCAGGTCGGGAAACATGCCGCGCTCCGCACCCTACATAGTGACGAGCTCGGCGGGCAGCGCGCCCGCGTGCTTGATGGCCTGGAAGATCGTGACGATATCGTTCGGGGTGGCGCCGAGCGCGTTGAGCGCGCGCGCCACATCGGTCACCGTGAGGGCCTCGTCGAGCACCACCATGCGCTGCTGGCGCTCGCGCACCTCGAGCTGCGTGTTCGGCGACGACACGGTCTCGCCCTCGGAGAACGGCAGTGGCTGCGAGACGTCGGTGCTCTCCTTGGTGATGAACACGAGGCTGCCGTGGGTGATGGCCACCTGGCCGATGCGGACGTAGGCCCCCGCCACGATGGTGCCGGTCCGCTCGTTGAGGATCACGCGGGCGCGGGTGTCGGGCCGCACGGGCACGTCCTCGAGGCTGGCGATGAAGGGGATGAGCCGGCCCCGCTCGCGGGCCTGCGGCGGCACGGTCACGCGGATCGTGCCGTCGGTGTCCTCGGTCCGCGCGAGGCCGGGGAAGCGCTGGTTGATGCCCTCGGCGAGTCGCGCCGCCGTCGTGAAGTCGGGCTCGCGCAGGCAGATGGTGATGGTGTTGTCGGTCGTCAGGGTGACGGGGACGGCGCGCTCGACCAGCGCGCCGTTCGGGATGCGCGCCACCGTGGGGTGCCCTTTCTGGATGCTCGCCGCCGCGCCGCCGGCGGCGAACCCGCCGATCGACAGGGGGCCTTGGGCCACGGCGTAGACCTGGCGGTCGGCGCCCTGGAGCGGGGTCTGGAGCAGCACCCCGCCCTGGAGGGTCGAGGCGTCGCCCGCCGAGGCCACCACGCAGTCGATCCGCGTGCCGGGCCGCGCGAAGGCCGGCAGGGTCCCCGTCACGGTGACCACGGCCACGTTCTTCGCCTCGAGGTCGTCGGGGTCCACGGCACGGCGGTGTCGCTCGAGGAAATCGCGGAGGATCTCGCTCGTCGTCTCGGAGCTGTCGCCCGTGCCGTTGAGGCCGACCACGAGGCTCCAGCCCAGGAGCTGGTTCTCGCGGGCGCCCTGGACCTGCGCGATGTCCTTGAGCCGCACGGTCAACACCCCGGGCGGCGGGGGCACGGGCATCGGCAGCGGCAGGCGAGGGGCTGTCGGGGGCTCGGCCGCGGTGGCCAGGCACGCGGCGCTCATCACCAGGAGCAGGATCGTGGTTCTCATCGTCTCCCTCGGGGCGCCTAGAAGGGCCATAGGGTGTCGAGGACGCGGTTGCCCCAGCCCTTGCGCTTGGTGCGCGCGGCGGGGCCGTAGCCCTCGTAGCTGATGCGGGCCTCGGCGATGCTGCTGGACTTCACGGAGTTGTCGGCCGCCACGTCGAGGGGGCGGACGATGCCCATGAGGTGCACCACCCGCAGGTCGTTGTCGTGGCGGATCTGCCGCGAGGCGTCGAGCAGCAGGTTGCCGTTGGGCAGCACCTCCTTGACCATGGCGCTGATCTTGAGCTCGAGGGTCTCCTCGGACTCCGCCTCCGCCTTCGAGTCGTAGGCGCGCTTCGACCCCCAGTCGACGACCGGCAGGCCCTTGTCCTCGTCGGTCGCGCCGTCGGGCGGCTTGTTGATGCCGAGGAGGTTGCGGAACTCGTTGATCGCGGCGTTGGTCTTCGTCTCCTTCGAGTGGGTCTCGCTGACGTCGGTCTTCGCCTTCGACTCCTCGTTGATGAGGATGGTCACCAGGTCGCCCACCCGGCGGGCCTTGGTGTCGGCGAGCCAGTGGAAGTGGGGCGACGGCGCCGCCTGCCACAGGGAGTCGGCCCGGGCGGCGGCCGCCAGGGCGTACAGGCCGATGAGGGGGAGGGCGATTCGCCAACGCATGGGCGCCTGCTCCTGGGTCAGAAGGGCACTTCCACGGTCCGGGCGTCCACGACGCGGCCGTGGACGATCTTCTGGGAGTCGCGGTTGCGCACCGGGATGAACTGCCCGAGGGCGCCGTCCTGCTCGGCGATGCCGAGGGCGGTGACCCGCAGGCGGCCCCGGCGGGCCACCAGCATCACGGGGGTGCCGCGCCGCACGACCCGCGCCGCGGCCAGCGCGCGGCCCGTCAGGGCGGCGAAGGCCGGGACGTCGTGGCGGGCCTCGCGGCCGAGCACGGCGGCGAGGTCGGTCGCCACGTCGTCGTTCGGGCTCGAGAGCTCCGCGCGCTGGAGCCGAACGAGGTCCTTCGAGATCACCTCGCCGCGGCGGATGCGCCGCCGCGCGACGACCACGCGCTGGAAGACGCGCACGCCGAGCATCGCCGTCGCGCGGCCCAGGGCGCGGCCCTCGCGGCTCAGCGTGATGTCCACGGGCACGAGGCCCAGCAGCCGCTGGCCGGGGCGGACGGCGATGGCGTAGCGCACGTCGGTCGCGGGGCCGAGGAGGTGGACGTCGGCCGGCGGGCGGTGGACCTCGATGACGATGTCGTCGTCGGGCCAGGGGAGAGCCTTGCGGAACTCGTCGGCGGCCGCCTGCGCGATGGCGGCGCCGGGGATGCAGGTCGAGCGGCGGCTGACCCGCGTGGCCTGGGTGCCGGCCCAGGTCACCTGGGCGGGGTCGATGCGCTCCTGGCGGAGCCGGGCGGCGAGGAACGAGCGGCTGATGGAGCGTGCGGCCCCGGGGGCTGGCGCGCGGCCGACGTCCACCGCGCCCAGGCGCTCGACGAGGTCGGCCGGCTGGCCGTCCACGGCGGCCACGTGGGCGAGGCACAGGGCCGCGTCGTCCACCACGGCCTCCTGGCGCAGGGTCACCGTCACGGTCGGCTCGGCGGCCGGCGGGGGCGCCGTCAGGAGCACGAGCAGCAGGTGGGCGAGCGGTCGCATGGCCGGGTCCTCGGTCAGCGCGTGATGTTGTTGGCCTGCTCGAGCATCGCGTCGCTCACGCGGATGCCGCGCGAGTTGATCTCGTAGGCGCGCTGGGCGATGATCAGGTTCACCATCTCCGTCACCACGTCCACGTTCGAGCCCTCGAGGTGGTACTGGACGAGGCGACCGACGCCCGAGCTGCCGGGGATGCCGGTGCTGGCGGCGCCCGAGGCGGCCGTCTCGGCGTAGAGGTTCTGGCCCAGGCTCAGCAGGCCGGCGGGGTTGAGGAACCGCGCGAGCTGGATCTGGCCGACGACCTGGGGCGTGCCGCCCTGCCCGGTGAGGCACTGCACGGCGCCGTCGTTGCCGACCCGGACCTCGGTGGTGCCCTGTGGGATGGCGATCTGCGGGCTGAGCAGGAAGCCGCTGGCCGTGACGAGCTGCCCCTGCGAGTTCGGCCGGAACGAGCCGTCGCGCGAGTAGAGCGTCTCGCCGGTGACGGCGTCGGTGACCTGGAAGAAGCCGTGGCCCTCGATGGCCATGTCATACTGGTTGCCGGTGTTCTGGGGCGTGCCCTGGCGGAAGATCTTGGTGGTGGCCACCTCGCGGACCCCCGTGCCGATCTGGAGGCCGGTGGGCGACACGTAGCCCTGGACCGTCTCGGTGCCTGGGGCCACGATGGTGTTGTAGAGCAGGTCCTGGAAGTCGATGCGGCTGAGCTTGAAGCCGGTCGTGTTGACGTTGGCCAGGTTGTTGGCGATGTTGTCCACGTAGCGCTGCTGCGCCTTCATGCCCGTGGCCGACGTGAACAGCGAGTTGAGCATCGGGGGGCCTCCGGTCAGGACGTTTGTGCGGCGTCGGCGAGCTTCTCGCTCGTCTCGTCGATGTTCGTGAGGGTCTGGCGAGCGGCCTCGAAGCTGCGCAGGGTGGTGATCATGGCGACCAGCTCGTCGATGGGATTGGCGTTCGACATCTCGAGTACGCCCTGCCTGACCACCGGGCGCTCGACGCCGCCCGGCGGCAGGGCGCCGGGGGCGAGGGCGAAGGCCGTGAAGCCGGCCGGCACCAGGGCGCGCGGCTTGGGCAGGTCCACGACCCAGATCTTCCCGATGTCCGAGCCGCCGGCCATCACGCGGCCGTCCTCGGCGACCGTGATCGCGCCGGCGCCGTCGGGCACGCGCAGCTCGGTGCCGCCTCTGGCCAGCAGGGGGCGGCCGATGGAGTCGACCAGGCGGCTCTTGCTGTCGATGGTGAAGTTCCCGCGCCGCGTGTAGAGCCATCCCTCGGTGCCCTGGACGACGAAGAAGCCCTCGCAGTCGAGCGCCAGGTCGAGCGGGTTGCCCGTCGCGCTGAGCGCGCCCCGCGAGAAGTCCACCGCGACCCCATCCACCTGGGTGCCCTGCATGCTCCGCTGCGCGGCGGCGAGGTAGGCGTGGAAGGGCTGGTAGAGGGCGAGACGGCGCTTGAAGCCTGGGGTGTTCACATTGGCGAGATTGTGCGCGCTCACCTCCTGGGCCTGGAGGTGGCTCGTCATGGCGCTCGCGGCAGTGTAGGCAGCGGCATCCATGGCCGCGCAGCTCCTGCGAGGGCTAGGGGCGCTTCATGCGCTCACGGCTCGTGGCTGTTGTGCAAACCGCGTGCCGCAGCCCCGCATCCCCCGTGCACCGGCACGGCTATGGTGTCGCTAAGTGCTTGCCAGGCCAGGGCCTGTGTTGCGGGAGCGTCGGCGGACAGCGGCGGCGCCCGGGAGGTGGAGCCCGCTCGGCGATGGCTGCTCGCGGCCCCCGCGCGTTGGCCCAGGCCCGCTTTTGACGGGAAACGCATCGCCGGCGTCCCGCGAGGGGCAGGCATGAGGAAGGGGCAGGCCGGCGGCGGCCCGCCCCTGGTTGGTGTGGGGGCTCAGCGCGAGGGGTCGCGCGGGCTGGAGTCGTCGTTGAGCCGCTCGATGAGGCCATCGATGTCGCAGTCGGCGAGCTCGCGATCGGCGATGGGCGGCATGCGGCGGAACTTCTCGAACTCCTGCCAGTTGGAGAACTCGACGAACGCGGATGCCGGGAGGCGCGGCTTGGGTATCTGGGCGCGCGGCGCGGGCGCGACCGGCCCCGCGGCTGCCTGGGGCGGGGCCAGCGGCGCTGCGGGATGCGGCGGGCTGCCCGACCGCTGCTTGTCGGCGATGCGGCGGCACACGGTCAGGAGCTCGACGATGCGGTCGCGCAGGAGGGTCAGGCGGTCGAGCTGCTCGCGCTGGTGCCGCGCCGCCTCCTGCATGCGGTTGGCCGACTTGGCCAGGCGCTGGGCCGCGAGGCGAAGCGAGATGGCGAGCTGGAGGAGGGAGCGACCGTCGTTGGGGGCCTCGGACATGGAAACGTCCTCCGGGCGCTTCGCGTGGAAGCTCCCAGGGGACGCCAACGCAAGTATACCCCGACCCATGCGACTCGTCAAGGTACCGGGGCGGCTTTTCTGGGCTGCGGCCCTGGCGGGCGGGGCGGAATATGCGTGGCGGCGACGGAAAAACCGGCGCGCGCGCCGCGCCGTGGACGGAGACAGGCGCGCCGCGCCGCCAGCCGCGTCCGCCCCGTAACGCCTTGCACGGCAAGTGTTTGTGGATGCTCGTCGGGCGTGGGCGACGCCGCGTCGGACGCGGGGCGGCGGCCGGCATGCGGTTTGCATACAGGGCGTAGGGCGCGATGTCGTGAGCGGCGGCCGCCGCCCTCGGGGCGCCCCCTTGCTGGGATGGAAGGAAGCCGATGGCTGAGCACGACGTGGGCTTGCTCCTCGCATCCACCCTCGCCGCTGCCCTCAAGCGGGCGAGCGCCGAGCTGTCGCAGGCCCTCGGCGGCCCGGTGACGGCGCAGATCGAGCCAGCCAAGCGCTTGTTTGGCAACGACTTGCAGGGCGTGTGCGACGGCGCCGGGCTCGTGGTCTCGGGGCCTTTGGGCGGCTGTGTCGAGGGGGCCGTGGCGTTCGTCATGTCCCGCGACCACGCGCTGGTGCTGGCCCGGGAAGCAGAGCAAGCGGAGGCGCAGCCGCCCGACGGGGAGACGGCGTCGCTGACCGAAGCGGACGTGGCGGCCGTGGCCTTCGCGCTGGCGCGCATCGGCGCGGCCGCGTCGGCCGTGTGGAAGGAAGACCTCGGGCACGAGGTGCGGTGGCCCTCCGAGCCGACCGAGCTGACGGCGCGGCCCTTCGGGCCAGGGGAGGGCGGCGCCGCTCTGGCCGAGGCCGCGGGCGACGACGACCTGGGCCTCTGGACCGCGCGGCTCGGCGAGCCCGTCGGCATCGAGCTGCGGGTGAGCCTTGCGGCGGGGGTCGCGCAAGCCCTCGCGGCGCTGCTCGAGCCCGAGGCCGAGTGGGCCGGGCCCGTCGCCGACGACAGGCCGTGCAGCGGCCTGGCCAGGCTGCTGCCCGTCGAGCTGCCCGTGCGCGTCGTCGTGGCGCGCCGCACCCTGGCCATCCGCGAGCTGCTCCAGCTCGTGCCTGGGCGGGTACTCGACCTCGAGAAGCGGTGCGGCGAGGCACTGGAGCTCTGCGCCGGGGCGAAGCTCGTGGCGCGAGGCGAGGCCATGGTCGTGGACGAGCGCCTGGGCTTCCGCATCGTGCAGCTCGTGCCCGACGGCAACCCCCAGCGCACCAGCAAGCTCGTCCGCTGACCCCCCATCCCCTGCTGTCCTGCCTGCCACCCTCGGCATCCCTCACTCCCCGGCAACGGCGTGTGTGGCGAGAGCCGGCGGCGCGCTCGCCCTGGCCCGATCGGGCCCGGCACCGGCATCGGGCCGAAGGCCCCGCCACCTCGCGCGCCGGCGGCGCTGCATACATGTTCTCTTCTCTATGCCCTATGCAGTCTGCGAGGGCTGGGGCGTGGCGCGGGCGGCGGGGCGGGAAAAGCTTTCCAGCAGGCAGGCACGAAGGAGCCGGGCGCGCGCGGAGCGCGATGGGCGGGATGGAGATGCCCGGCGCGATGTGGGATTCCCTAAGTGTCAGTATCGGCAGATGTTGCGCGGAGTTTAGGCCCCTGGCTGAGAAAAACCTGGGCCTCTTGGCACGGCGTGTGCATCAGGGAGAGGCGGCCACTCTCGCCGGAAGCTTGGAGTCGGCCACGCCGCTTTACAGGAGTGTCCTGTGAATTCCGCTGCAGGAATCCTTCTCGGCCACGCGTTGCCAGAGCCTGGAAGCTCAGGGGGCCAGGCCGTCGGCAGCGTGGGGTCGAGGCGGTTCGACGCCGAGCTTCTGGCGCTTTTGCCAGCTCTCGTGCCCCAGCTCCCGTGGGGAGTTGCGGTGCCCGACGCACCTGTTCCGGTTCCTGCTGAGGGAGCCGCCGCCGCGGCATCGGCGGCGGGGGTCGCCATAGCGGGCGCGGGCCCACTGGCCTCGCCGGGCGTCGTCGCCCCTGCGAGCCTGCCTCGCGGCGGGGCGGTGGTGGTGGAGGGCGGCGCGCTGGCGCTGGCCCCGCCGGTCGCAGGGCAGGTGGAGCCTGGGTTCGCGCCGGCGCGGCCCGCGGCCGCGGACATCCCAACGGAGCCGGCCATGGGCCTCGAGGCTCCAGCGGAGTCGGCCGTCGGTCTCGAGGCGGCCGCGGAGGCGGTGGCGGGCCTGGGGGCTCCCGTGGAGCGGGCCGTGAGCCTCAAGGCTCTCTCGGCGCCGGCCGCGGGTCTTGGGGTTCCCCTGGCGCCGGCCGCGGGCCTCGCGGCTCGCGTGGCGCCGGCCGTGGGCCTCGCGGCTCGCGTGGCGCCGCCCGCGGGCCTCGAGGCTCCAGGAGCCCCGGCCGCATCGGCGACGGCGGGTGTCGCCGAAGGTGAGGCGACGGCGCTGATCGATCCGGTCGCCGCGCCGGCCTCGGCGCTTGCGTCGCCGGCTCGGGAGGCAGGCGCCGGCGCGGTGCTCGCGGGTCCCGTCGATGTGTCAGTGCCGGCCCGCGCGGCGCTCGCGGTGGCCGCGGCGGCCGAGCCCGTCGGGCATGGCGAGCCGGCGGCTGCGGCCGTCGAGGGCGTGGTGGCCGAGGCGCGAGGGGCCCGCTGGGGGGATCCGGCCGTGGGACGAAGGGAGGGCGCGCGCGTCGGCCCTGGCGGCACATGGGAGGCCCCGCTGGTGCGGGGGAAGGCTATCGCGGGGGAGCGCCCGCAGCCGTGGGGAAGGCAAGCCGAGGGGGCGGTGGGCGGCCAGGGCAGGGCAGGAAGGGAGCTGCCCACTGCCGACCGCCCCTCGGCTCGCCGCGTGCGCGGAGGGGCGCTGCCCCGCCGCGCGGTCGCCGCGCCGCAACGGGGCGCGGGCGTGCCCCTGGCGGCGGCGCCGCCGCCGACTGCTGGCCGCGCGGAGGCGGCGGAGCCTGTGCCGGTGGGCGATGCCCGCGAGGTGGGCCTCACGGCCCGGGCGCTCGAGCGCGAGCTCCCCGGCATGGTGGTGCGGGAGGCGCGCCTGGCGCAGCGCAGCGGCGAGAGCGAGCTGCGGGTGCGCGTGCGGCCGCCCGAGCTGGGCGAGATCCGCGTGACGTTCCGCGCGCGGGACGGCGAGCTGACGGGCACCGTGCTGGCCGAGCGCGAGGCGGTGCGTGGATGGCTGGCTGCCGAGGCGCCCGCCTGGCGGGAGGAACTGGCCGCGTCGGGCGTGCGTGTGAGCCGCATCGACGTGGGCCTGATGGCGCAGGACGGAGCCGGCGCCGACGGGGACGCGCAGCCGTGGGACGGCGGCGCGCCGCCGAGCGGGTCGGAGGCCGTGCCGCGCGGCTCGGCCCCAGCCCGCGGCGCGGACGCCGAGGCCGCTGGCGAGGAGACGGTGGGCGTGAACACCGCGGCCGCCGTAGGGTCGATCGACTACCTGGCCTGACGAGGATCGACGAATGAACGCATTGGCGCTGACGGGCGGAGCCTTCGCCGACTTCACGCAGGACGTGTTCATGAAGCTGTTCATGACGCAGCTTCAGAACCAGGATCCGATGGAGCCGATGGACAACTACGAGTTCACCTCGCAGTTGGCCCAGATGGGGCAGCTCGAGCAGATCACGAGCCTGACATCGCTGTTCGAGCAGACCATGCGGCTCCAGGAGTTCGGCTACGCGAGCCAGCTCATCGGCTCGACGGTGACCTACATGCCCGAGGGAGGCGACGTGGCGTCCACGGGCGAGGTGACGGCCGTGCGGCTCGACGAGGGGGAGGTGAAGCTCGTCATCGGCGACGAGCTGGTGCCGCTGGCTTCGGTGACCGAGATCACGTCGCCGGCGCCCCAGGACGGCGCCGGGAGCCCCCAGGCGACCCAGTAAAGGAGGATGCACGGATGCTAGCCTCACTGACCACGGGCGTGGCGGGCTTGCGGACGCACCAACTGCTGTTGGAGGTCGTGGGCAACAACCTGGCGAACGTGAACACCCCGTCGTTCAAGTCCTCGCGGGTGCTCTTCAGCGACGTGCTGAGCGAGACGCTTCGGCCGGCGATGGGCGCCTCGGGCACGCGCGGCGGCACGAACCCCGTCCAGCGCGGCCTCGGGGTGAAGACGGCGAGCATCGACGTCGACGACAGCCAGGGCTCGCTGGAGATGACCGGCCGCAACCTCGACCTCGCCATCGGCGGCGAGGGCTTCTTCGTCGTCACCGACGGCACCCAGGACCTCTACACCCGCGTGGGCACCTTCGCCATCGACACCGAGGGCAAGCTCGTCCACTCGTCCACCGGCTACCGCGTCGTGGACCGCTACGGCCAGGACATCCAGATCCCGTCGAACACCCGCCTGCCCGGCCACGCGACCCAGACGGTGGACGTGACGGGCAACCTCGACGCGGGGGCCTCGCCGCCCCGGACCGAGCAGCTCACGACCGACGACCCCTTCACCGAAGGCGGCGGCGCCGCCACCGCGGCGAGCCAGCTCAACGCGCTGGACTCCAACCTCGCGGCCTACGTGGACGGCGACACGATCGAGATCCAGGGCATCGCCTGCGATGGCAGCAGCGTGGCCGGCGCGTTCACCTACGGGGCCGCCAACGACGGCACCACCCTCGGCGAGCTGGCCGCCTGCATCGATTCGCTCTACCCCGCCGCCGACTGCACCCTCGACGCCAACGGCGACCTCCTGCTCACCGCCCAGGTCGAGGGCCCGGCCTCGCTGGCCGTGACCATCGCCGACGGCGCCGCCTCCACCGGGCAGGCCCAGTGGGACGGCCACCTGTTCTCGGAGAGCACAACGGGCGTCGACGGCAGCCAGTGGCAGAGCTCGATCACCATCTTCGACAGCCAGGGCATGATCCACATCCTCGGCCTCATGTTCGAGAAAAAGGGCACCAACACGTGGGACCTCACGTGCACCGTCACCGACGAGTCCGTGACCATGGTGGACAGCAAGGTCGAGGGGATCCGCTTCAACGAGGACGGCTCGTTCGCGCAGATCACGGGCGTGGGCGAGGGCGACGCGGGCGTCACCATCGACGTCGCAGGGCTGGGGCTACAGAACATCGCCATCGACTTCGGCAGTGCCAGCGGCTTCGACGGCCTCACGCAGTTCGGCGGCAGCTTCTCGGCCGTGCCGTCGGGCCAGGACGGCTACGAGGCGGGCAACCTGAGCGCGATCTCCGTGCGCCAGGACGGCGTCATCCAGGGCACGTTCACCAACGGCCTGGTCAGCGACATCGCCACCCTCCAGGTGGCCACGTTCCCCAACCCCGCGGGCCTGCTCCAGGTCGGCGACTGCTTCCTGGCGCGGACCCCCAACAGCGGCCTGCCCTCGCCCGGGCAGGGCGGGAGCAGCGGCGCAGGCACCATCCGGTCCGGCGCCCTGGAGGGCTCGAACGTGGACGTGGCCTACGAGTTCACACGCCTGATCATCGCCCAGCGCGGCTTCCAGGTCAACGCGCGGACCATCGGCACGACCGACGAGGTGCTCGAGGAGCTCGCCAACCTCGTGCGCTGAGCGCCCTGAGCCGTGGGGTGAGGCGGGCGGGGCAGGCCCCGCCCGCCTCCGCGCGCTGATCCCGGCGTAGACAGTGGGCCGGGCGGCGGTGTCGCCTTTTCCCAACAAGGCCCAGGGTGTTGCGGGGACACGATTTGCGGCGTCGCGCGGGGCGCAAAGTGCGCCGGGAATGTCGGCAATAGCTGAAAGTTCTTCCCGCCGCGCGGGTGGTGGCGCGGCCGGAGCGGCGGGTGCTGAGGAAATCGTAATCGCATGGCAGGCAGTGGCTTAAGGTCGGCGCGGCCGGCGGGATCGCCCAGTGCTCCCCCGGGGTGGCACACGGTTTGCTCTATGGAGGCGTGAGAGGTGTGAAGGGGACAAATCGGCCAGGCAGCAGGGCAATCTTTCTCTTGGCGTCTGGTGTCCTGGACAATCCGGGACAAACCAGGACGGACCTGGACAGGCTCGGTCTCGGCCTGGAGGTGTGTGGGCGATGAGCAGCGAGCGAACCGGCGTCCGCCTGACGATCACCGAGGCGGCCCGGCTAGTGGGGGTTTCGCCGAAGACCCTCCTTCGTTGGGAGAAGGCGGGGAAGACTCCAAAGCCAAAGCGCGACTGGCGCGGTTGGCGAGTCTATGAAGAGGAGGATCTGACACAGCTCCAGGCGTTCCACGATCAGCTGCGTCGCTGGTGAGGGGAACCTCTTGCAGCAATTCCTTCTTGGTCGCCGACTAACCCGTAGAGGGCGAACCCGCAGGTCCCATTGGAAAGGGGGAAGGCGAATGCGTCGTCAAGTGTGTGCGTGTGTGGTCGGGCTGCTCGCCGTGGTCGTCGCGGGGTGCTATAGCCCGGAGTGGACGGACATCGACCAGGCCATGTCGCGGCATAAGCTGCGCGCGCTCGAGAAGCGCTACGAGCAGTTCAACGGCACCTACAAGATCGGGATCCCGGACACGCTGCACGTCAACGTGCCCGACCACCCCGACCTGAGCGGCAGCTATGAGCTGCGGCCGGACGGCAACATCACGTTCATGTTGCTCGGCGACGTGTACGTCGAGGGGCTCACGCCCATGCAGCTCGCCGAGGTGCTCGCCAAGCAGCTCGAGCGCTTCGTCAAGAAGGTCGAGGTCTACGTCACAGTTTCCTCGATCCGCAGCAAGCAGATCTATGTCTTCGACCGTAACTCCCAATCGAACGGCCGTGCCCTGGACTATTCGGGCGACATGTCGGTGCTCGACGTCCTGGGCCAGACCGGCGGCTGGAGCCGCAACGCGCGGTCGGCCAAGATCCGCCTGATCCGCGACAACCCCGAGAAGCCGGAGATCTACCGCATCCGCGGCGACCGGCTGGTGCGGGGCGACATGACGACGAACGTGCTGGTCCGCGAGAACGACATGCTGTACCTGCCGGCACACATCGGAGCCGAGATCGCCTTCGCCGCCGAGCTGGTCGGCGCGCCGTTCCGCGCGCTCGTGCAGGGCTTGGGCGAAATCGGCCGCTCCCCGTACGAGCTCGCGCGCGGTCAGCAGGAGTATGACGACCGCGACGACGACTGACCGACCATCGCGCGGCGCGGGCCGCGGCCGATGGGGCCGCGGCCCGCCCTCACGTGGGTGTGATTGGGGGTGTGTAGACGATGGCTGCCGTCCAAGACCGGCCCCAGCAGTTCGACTTCTACAAGTACCTGCGCATGTTCTGGCGGCGCAAGTGGATGCTGATCGTCCCTCTGGTCATCTGCGTGCCCTTCTGCGTGTGGCTCGCCACCATCTACCCGACCGAGTACCGGTCGAAGGCAGTGCTCGAGATGCAGCTGATGGGGCCGAAGATCGAGGTCGGCGTTCGGCAGGGGAGCGTCTTCAACGAGCTCTCGACGGTGCGCCAGCGCATGTTCGGCTGGAGCGCGATCCGCGACATCGTCCTGAGCCGGAAGGTGGACTTCGGCCGGGACATCGACCCCGACAACCACCGCCAGATCGAGCAGGTCTACAACGAGATCACGCGGCGCACCAGCGTGCGGCCCCTGGGCAACCGCCACCTCCAGATCAGCTACATGAGCCGGGTGCCCGAGCGCAACGCCGCCCTGGTCAACGAGCTCGTCAAGAAGTACGTCGGCGAGGACCGGCGGACCGCCCAGGAGGAGGCCAAGCGCGACGTCGAGTACTATCGTGAGAAGCTCGACGTCGCCCGCGCCGCGCTCACCGAGGTCGACAGCCAGCTCCGCGACTTCGCCCAGAACAACCCCTGGCTCCACGACGAGATCAGCGAGCTCCACCGCGATCTCAAGGACGCCGAGGAGGAGGAGGAGCAGGTCCAGCAGGAGATCGCGGAGTACGACACCGTGCTCGACGACCTGCGGAAGGCCCTCGCCAAGGAAGAGCCCGAGGTCACCATCGTCCGCGAGATCGAGGCCCCCGAAGAGGTCAAGCAGGCGCGCAAGAACTTCGAGTCCATGCAGGCGTACTTCCGCGAGGTCGATGAGACGTACCGCCCCACCCACCGCAAGTGGCGGGACGCCAAGCGTCGGTTCGAGGAGGCCGCCGCGCGCCTCAAGGAGGTGGACCAGGGCGACCAGACCGAGGAGCAGACGGTTGACAACCCCAAGTACGCCGAGCTCCAGGTGAAGATCGCCAAGCTGGGCAAGATGCTCGAGAAGCTCAACCGCCGCAAGCTCGATGCCAACAAGAAAGTCAGCGAGCTCTACCTGCTCAACCGCAAGGCGCCCGAGCTCATCACCGAGCGCAAGCGCCTCAACGACATGCGCGCCGCCGCGCAGGAGGTGGCCTCCGACCTCGGCAAGCACCACCGCGCCGCCGAGAAGGACCTCCAGCGCCTCATGACCGAGGCCTACAGCACGAAGTTCAAGGTCCTCGAGTACGCCCGCGACGACCGCACGCCGGTCAAGAGCACCAAGCTGAAGATCGTGGCGCTCGGCGTGATGATCGGCATGCTCACCGGCGTGGGCCTCATCATCCTCGTCGAGTACCTCGACCAGACCTTCAAGACGATCGACGACGCGCGCGAGCTGCTCGGCATCCCTGCACTCGGCGTCATCCCGGCCATCTACACCCCGCGCGACCACAGGCGACGGCTGTGGTTCCGCGTGCTCGCCGTCAGCTCGGCCGTGTTCGTGGTCGGCGTGGCCGCCACCCTCTACCTCGCCGTGCCTGCCGTCCCCGAGATGATCAACGAGCAGGTCTGGCCCGCGTTCCAGGAGATGATGCAGTCCTTCTAGGACCGCAGCGGCCGCGCCGCCCCGCTGGGGCGACCCCCCGCACACAGGCCAGGAAGGCCCGATGTACGAGAAATTCTACGGGTTCACCGAGAAACCCTTCAACCTGACTCCGGACCCCGACTACTTCTTCCTGAGCTCGGTCCACAAGCGCGCGCTCGACTACCTGGTCTACGGCCTGGAGTCGGGCATGGGGTTCATCCAGATCACCGGCGAGATCGGCTCGGGGAAGACCACGCTCATCAAGTGCCTCCTGCGCAACCTCAGCCGCGAGGTCAAGGTCGCCTACGTCCTGCACTCCAAGGGCACGTTCCTGCAGCTCCTGCGCATGGTGTGCGAGGACCTCGATGTAGTGCCCATCGACGCCAGGCTCACCAAGGAGACGCTGCTGAGCCGCTTCCGCGAGTACCTGGTCGAGCAGGCGCGGCGGCGCAACAGCGTGGTGGTGATCATCGACGAGGCCCAGAACCTGACCCTCGACGTGCTCGAAGAGATGCGGATGCTCTCGAACTTCGAGACCGAGAAGGCCAAGCTGCTCCAGATCGTGCTCGTGGGCCAGCCCGAGCTGCGCGACCTGCTGCGGCGGCCCGAGCTCGAGCAGCTCCGCCAGCGCATCACCGTGCGGTTCCACCTCTACCCGCTCAACGAGCGCGAGACCCGCAGCTACATCCAGCACCGGCTGCGGGTGGCCGGCTCGAGCGGGCGCGTGCGCTTCACCGCCGGCGCCTGCCGGCTCATCCACGGCTACGCGCGCGGCCTGCCGCGCCTGATCAACGTGGCGTGCGACGCCGCCCTGCTCGCCGGCTTCGTGGACGAGCGCCGGGTCTTCAACGAGCGCTTCGTCCGCGAGGCCCTCAACGAGCTCGCCGACCGGCCCCCCGACGAGGCCCCCGAGGTCGGCGACAGCCAGCCGGCGCCGCTGCCCGAGCGCCGGCGCTCGGGGGCGCGGGTCGCCGTCGTCGCCGCCGCCGTCGCGCTGGTCATGGGCCTGGCCGGCCTCGTCGCCCTCGCGCCCGAGGCCTCCGGCAACGCCTGGAGGCGCCTCGTCCAAGTCTTCCGAGTGCACCCGTCCCGATAGGCGGAGACCCAGCCATGTCGAAGATCCAGAGAGCCCTGGAGAAGGCCAAGGCGGCGGAGGACGCCGCCTCGACCGACCTGTCCGAGAGCCCGCGCTCGACCTACGTCGTCCGGCCCGTCGAGGGCGGGCAGGTCGACCCGCACATCGTGGCCTACCACCACCCGCACAGCCACCTCACCGAGAGCTTCCGCCGGCTGAAGGCCATGCTCGCCAGCATCGCCGGCGGCACCACCCTGCGGACCGTCACCGTCACCTCGGCAGGCAAGGGCGAGGGCAAGAGCACCGTGGCCATGAACCTGGCGGTGACCATGTGCCAGGACTTCGACAAGCGGGTGGCCATCGTGGACGCCGACCTGCGTCGCCCCCGCATCCACCGCCTGCTGGGCATGACGCCGCGCCGCGGGCTCAGCGACGTGCTCGGCGGCGAGTGCCTGCCCGAGGACGTGCTCATCACCAACTCGGTGCCCCGGCTGACCATCATGCCCGGCGGCCACTCGTCGAAGAGCCCGGCCGAGATGCTCGCCTCGCCGCGGATGCGCCAGCTCATCGAGGAGCTCAAGAGCCGCTTCGACTTCATCATCTTCGACACCCCGCCGGTGCTCACCGTGGCCGACGCCATCGTGCTCGGGCCCATGACCGACGGCGTCGTCATGGTCATCCAGGCCGGCAAGGTGCGCAAGCGCCCCATCCAGCGCGCCGCCGAGCTCCTCCACAACTCCAAGATCCTCGGCTTCGTGCTCAACCGCGGCGACCTGGTCCTCTCCCACTACGGCTACCGCTACTACGACCGGGGCTACTACTACTAATCGAGAGCCGCCCGGCACGGGGCGAGCGGCGCGCGGCTCCGGCACACCGTGCCCTCGACCCCCTGCCGGCCATCTGTCGGATGGGACCCATGCCGATCCGGGCCGTCATCTTCGACCTCGACGACACCCTCTACGACTGCACCGGTCTGCTGGTGGAGGCGGCGCGGCTCCGCGCCGCCAAGGCCATGGTCGAGGCCGGGCTGCCGTGCACCCCCGGCGAGGCCTACCGCAAGCAGCTCGAGCTCGAGGCCCAGCTCGGCCCGCGCGGCAGGATCTTCGAGCGCCTCGCCGAGCTCCACGGCCTCGGCCCCGCCGCCGTCCGCCGCGCCCTGGAGGCCTACAACAGCGACGAGGTGGACGACATCGAGCTCTTCGGTGACGTCGTCCCCACCCTCCACGAGCTGCGCTCGCGCGGCATCGCCGTCTTCCTCGTCACCGACGGCGTCCACCGCCGCCAGGAGATCAAGATCCAGGTGCTCGGCCTGGAGTCGCTGTGCGACGCCATCGTCATCAACGACAGCGAGCGCGGCATGCTCCTCGAGGAGTGCTTCGAGCAGCTCCTGCGCGACCACGGCCTCCAGCCCGACGAGGTGCTCGCCGTGGGCGACCGCATCCACCACGAGATCAAGGCCGCCAACACCCTCGGCATCATCTCGGCGCAGATGCGCCACGGCCGCTACAGCGCGCTCCAGCCCCGCGGCGAGCTCGAGGAGCCCGACTACCGCATCGAGCGCGTCGGCCAGGTGCTCGACATCGTCGACATCCTCCGCCACCGCCCCCACCGCCGCTCGCCCCGGGTCGTCGCCGTCGGCGGCGGCACCGGGCTGCCCATCGTCCTCGAGGGGCTCAAGGCCTTCAGCCGCGAGCTCACCGCCGTCGTCGCCGTCACCGACAACGGACGGAGCTCCGGGCGCCTGCGCTCCGACCTCGGCGTCCTGCCCCCAGGCGACATCCGCAACTGCCTCGTCGCCCTCAGCAGCTCCGAGCAGCTACTCCACACCCTCTTCCAGTACCGCTTCGACAACGGCTCGCTCCAGGGCATGAGCTTCGGCAACCTCCTCATCGCCGCCCTCACCAAGGTCACGGGGAGCTTCGAGCAGGCCCTCCGCGAGGTCGGCCGCGTCCTCGCCATCGAGGGGCGCGTCCTGCCCGCCACCCTGGCCGACACCCACCTGTGCGCCGAGCTCGCCGACGGCACCGTCGTCCACACCGAGGTCAACGTCCGCGGCCTCGGCAAGCCCCCGCTCCGCAGAGTCTTCCTCGACAGCGACAGCGTCGAGGCCTTCGACGAAGCCGTGGACGCCATCCAGGGCGCCGACCTCATCGTCCTGGGGCCGGGCAGCCTCTACACCAGCATCGTCGCCAACCTGCTGGTCCCCGGCATCGCCCGCGCCATCCGCAGGGCGCGCGCGCGCCGAGTCTACGTGTGCAACGTCATGACCCAGCCGGGGCAGACCGAAGGCTACACCGCGTCCGACCACGTCCGCGCCATCCTCGACTACCTCGACGGCGCCCTCGACGCCGTCATCGTCAACGCCGGCCGCCCGAGCCGCGACGTCCTCGACCGCTACGCCGCCGACGGCGCCGAGCTCGTCCACATCGACCCCGCGCTCTACGAGCTCGGCCCCGAGATCGTCGAGGCCGACCTCGTCGAGAACGGCACCCATCGCCCCGTCCCCTGGGAGAAGCACGACCTCCTGCGCCACAGCCCGCAGCAGGTCGCCAGCGTTCTCATCCAGCAGATCGGGCGACACGGCTGCTGAGGGAGCCGCTCCCCGCGGCCCGAATCCGACGCCCTGCGCGCCTGGCCCCCCGGCCCGCCTGGGGGCCGCGGCTGCGACGGAGCCGTCCCGCGCCAGGGCCACAACGCGCGAGCACGAGGTCACCGGGCCCTTACGCAACGACAGGGCCCGCGACCCCGGCGTCCCCAAGGAAGGGCATCGCTCATGCAGGGAACGCAACTGGCCACGGACCACGAGGCCGACCTCGTCAGCAAGATCGCCTCCCGCGAGGCCGTCGTCGCCGTCGTCGGGCTCGGCTACGTCGGCCTGCCCCTCGCCACCGAGTTCGCCCTCGCCGGCTTCCGCGTCGTCGGGTTCGACGTGGACCCCGCCCGCATCGATCGCATCAACCACGGCAACTCCTACATCGGCGACGTCAACTCCGCCATCCTCGCCGGCGTCGTCGCCAAGGATCTGCTGCGCGCCACCACCGACGAGGCCGTCCTCGGCGACGCCGACGCCATCGTCGTCTGCGTGCCCACGCCCCTGCGCAAGACCAAGGACCCCGACGTCTCCTACATCGTGGACGCCGCCACCCGCATCAAGGCCCACGCCCGGCCCGGCCAGCTCATCGTCCTCGAGAGCACCACCTACCCCGGCACCTGCGAGGAGCTGGTCGCGCCCCTCCTCGCCGAGACCGGCCTCGAGGTCGGCCGCGAGCTCTTCCTCGCCTTCAGCCCCGAGCGCGTGGACCCCGGCAACAAGACCTACTCCACGCGCAACATCCCCAAGGTCGTCGGCGGGGTCAACGACGCGTCCACCCGCATCGCCGCCGCCCTCTACGGCCAGGTCATCGAGCGGGTCCACCCCGTCTCGTCCACGAAGGCCGCCGAGATGGTCAAGCTCCTCGAAAACACCTTCCGCAGCGTCAACATCGGCCTCATCAACGAGTTCGCCCTCATCTGCGAGCGCATGGGCGTGGACGTCTGGGAGGTGATCGGAGCCGCCGCCACCAAGCCCTTCGGCTTCATGCCCTTCTACCCCGGCCCCGGCCTCGGCGGCCACTGCCTGCCCGTCGACCCCATCTACCTGAGCTGGAAGGCCCGGCTGCTCGACATCGAGGCCAGCTTCATCGACCTGGCGGCCAAGATCAACGCCTCCATGCCGCGCCACGTCGTCGAGAAGATCGCCGCCGCGCTCAACGACGAGGGCAAGCCCGTGCGCGGCTCCCGCATCCTCGTGCTCGGCGTGGCCTACAAGCCCGACGTCGCCGACATCCGCGAGTCCCCCGCGCTCGACATCATCAAGCTCCTGCTCGCCCGCGGCGCCGTCGTCCACTACGCCGACCCCCACGTCGCCGAGCTGCACTACGACGGCCTCGAGCTCGTCAGCCGCGAGGCGACCCCCGAGGCCCTCGCCGCCGCCGACTGCGTCGTCATCGTCGCCAACCACGCCGCCTTCGACTACCAGGCCGTCGTCGACCACGCCCGGCTGGTCGTGGACACCCGCAACGCCACCAACGGCCGCGACGGGAAGGCGCGGATTGTCAAGCTCTGAGCGCTTTACCTCTGGGGCAAGGAGTCGCGCCGTGGGAAAGGTCAATATCGGGGTCATCGGCTTCGGCTACTGGGGGCCGAACCTGGTCCGTAATCTCCACACGCTCGGCGAGTCCGCCGTCCGCTGCATTGCCGACCTCGCCGAGGGCCGGCGGAAGCACGCGGTCGAGCTCTACAACGGCGCGATCGAGGTCACGGAGGACTACCGCCGTCTGCTCCACGACGCGGCAATCGACGCGATCGTCGTCGCCAGCCCCGTGCGCACCCACTTCCCGCTCGCCAAGGAGGCTCTCGAAGCCGACAAGCACGTCTTCGTTGAGAAGCCACTCACGGCCTCCGTCGCCGAGGCGGAAGAGCTGGTGACGCTCGCCGCTGAGCGGGGCCGGGTGCTCATGGTCGGCCACGTGTTCGAGTACAACCCCGCCGTCAACAAGCTCAAGGAGCTCGTCCACAGCGGCGAGCTTGGGAAGGTCATGTACCTCGCCATGGCGCGGCTCAACCTGGGCCTGTTCCAGAGCGATATCAACGTGGTCTGGGACCTCGCACCACACGACGTCTCGATTGCGAACTACCTGCTCTGGCGGGAGCCCGAGGCGGTGTGTGCGACCGGCGCGTGCAACGTCAACCCGAAGGTCGAGGACGTGGCCTTCGTCACGCTGTTCTACCCCGACAACGTCATCACGCACCTCCACCTGTCGTGGCTCGACCCGTGCAAGATCCGGCGCACGACGATCGTGGGGGACAAGAAGATGGCGGTGTACGACGACATGAACGCCGCCGAGCCCATCAAGATCTACGACAAGCGGGTCACCCATCTCCCCTACCTCGACACGTTCGGCGAGTTCCGCCTTTACTATGCTTCGGGCGACATCTTCTCGCCCAAGGTGGAGGCCGCCGAGCCGCTGAAGCTGGAATGTGCCGATTTCCTCAAGGCCATCGCCACGGGGTCGGCGCCGCGCAGCGACGGCGCCAGTGGCCTGCGGGTGGTGCGCGTGCTCGCCGCCGCAGAGGCATCGCTGCGCAACCAGGGAGCGAGGGTCGAGATCTCATGAACGACGATTGGTCCCGCGTCTACCCAAACGTCCAGCTTGGGGCGAACGTCACCCTCCACGGCCCGTGCGTGCTGGGCATGCCTCCCCGAGGCAGGGAGCCTGGCGAGCTGCCACTCGTGATCGGCGACGACGCGGTCATCCGGCCTTTCACCACCATCTACGCGGGCACGACCATCGGCCGCGACTTCCAGACCGGCCACTGCGTGCTCATCCGCGAGGACAACGTGATCGCCGACGGGTGCAGCGTCGGCACCAGTTCCGTCCTCGAATTCGGGAACCGCGTGGGGGAGGGCTCCCGCGTGCACAGCGGCTGCTTCCTCGAGTTGACCACCCTCGGCAAGCACGTCTTCGTCGGCCCCAACGTCGTCTTCACCGACGACCCCCATCCGATGAAGTGCCCTCGCTACACCGAATGCCTGGGCGGGGTGACGGTCGAGGACTACGCCCGCATCGGCGCCAACGCGACGCTCTTGCCCGGCGTGGTGGTCGGCAAGAACGCCTTTGTTGCTGCCGGCTCGGTGGTGTTGCGCGACGTGCCTCCCGACACCGTGGTGGCGGGGTGGCCTGCGAAGAAGCTCAAGATGGTGGGCGACCTCGTCTGCCACGCGGGCTTCTACGAGCACCCCTACTGCTGGCCCCCCTACGTCCGAGAGGAGGAATGATGCCTGGCGATGGCAACGTCCCCTTCGTGGACCTCAAGGCCCAGTACCGCGTGGTCGGCGAAGCGATCCGCGCCGAGCTCGCGGAGGTCATGGAATCCTGTGCCTTCGTCCTTGGGCCCAAGGTCGCGGCGTTCGAGGAAGCCTTCGCTGCCTACTGCGGCGCCGACCACTGCGTCGCCGTCAACTCCGGCACGGCGGCCCTCCACGTGGCGCTCCTCGCCGCGGGGGTCGGGCCGGGCGACGAGGTCGTCACCGTCTCCCACACGTTCATCGCCACGACCGAGGCGATCTCCCAGTGCGGCGCCACCCCCGTGTTCGTCGATATCGACGAGGCCACGTACACCATGGACCCGGCGCTCGTCGAGGCCGCCGTCACCGAGCGCACCAAGGCCATCCTGCCTGTGCACCTCTACGGCCAGCCCTTCGACGTTGAGCCCATCGCGGCCGTCGCGGCCCGCCACGGCATCCCGCTCATCGAGGACGCCTGCCAGTCCCACGGCGCCGAGTACCGGGGACGCCGATGCGGCAGTCTCGGCCGCGCCGCAGGCTTCAGTTTCTACCCCGGCAAGAACCTCGGCGCCTACGGCGAGGGCGGCGCGGTGACCACCGACGATGCCGAGATCGCGGCCCGCTGCCGCATGCTCCGCGACCACGGCTCGCCGAAGAAGTATGTCCACGACGTCGTGGGCTACAACTACCGCATGAGCGGCTTCCAGGGCGCCGTGCTCGGCGTCAAGCTCGGCCACCTCGACGCGTGGACCGACGCCCGCCGCAGCCACGCCGCCCGCTACAACGAGCTGCTGGCCGACGCGGACGTGGTCACCCCGGTTGAGGCACCGGGCCGCAAGCACGTCTACCACCTCTACGTCGTCCGCTGCTCCGACCGCGACGGGCTGCGCGCGGCGCTCGACGAAGCAGGCATCGCCTCGGGCATCCACTACCCGCTGCCCGTCCACCTCCAGAGGGCCTACGCCGACCTGGGCTACGCCGAAGGCAGCCTGCCTGTGACCGAGCGCGTGGCGTCCGAGATCGCCTCGCTGCCCATGTTCCCCGAGTTGACCGACGAGCAGATGACCGCCGTCGCCGGGGTCCTCAGCTCCTGGTGTGCATGAACCGGCCTGGGTTGCCCAGTGGCCGGAGAGGAGGCGGAGATGCCAGATCTGACCTGTCTCGCGTACATAGATCCCATGTCGGGAGCGATCATCCTCCAGGTGATCCTCGCCGGTGCCGTCGGCTGCGCGGCGTTCTTCCGCCGCGCCATCTGGGCCGCGGTCCGGCGGCTGTCCGGGAGGAAGACCCGCGACGAGAGCGCGCCGGAGCGCGATGCACCCGATGCCGGCCACGGAGAGACGCATGACGCCTGACACGGCTTCGGCCTTCGCCGCGCGCGTGGCTGGTTCATATCGCGACCCTTCGGGGTACGTGTTCCTCCGCGATGGGCGGGTGTTCCGGGCCGTTGATGATGACTGCTACGGCCTGCTCAGTGAACTCCACAGCGACGGGGTCCTGCCGGAGCTGATGGACCAGCGCTGGATCGTGCGCACCGACTTCGTCAAGGACGAGGCGCTGGGGGCATTGCTGCGCTCGGAGCACCCGGGCTACGACCACTTTCTGGCGCACGAGTCGCTCTGGCCGATCACCTATCCCTACGAGTGGTCGCTGTCGATGCTCGCCGATGCAGGCGCTCGCACGCTGGACCTCCAGATGAGACTCCTCGAGGCAAGATGCGCGCTGAAGGACGCCACAGCCTATAACATCCAGTTCGTGGCCGGGCAGCCGGTATTCATCGACCTGTCCTCGATCGAGCGCCCCAAGCGGCTGGACATCTGGTTCGCCCTCGGCCAGTTCGCGCAGATGTTCCTGTTCCCCCTCCTGCTGTGTCGCTACCGGGGGTGGGACCTGCGGTCCTACTTTCGAGGCGCCCTATGTGGGCGGTCCATCGAGGACGTCGCTGACGGCTTCCGTGGCCTGGTGCGGTTCAGGCCATCGGTGTTTGTCGATCTCACACTCCCCCTGTGGCTCCACCGCTGGGCCGAGCGCGGCGATCGAGCGAGGCGGCAGGTCCTTGAGCAACGCAGGGAGAACACCGACGCCCAGATGCTGAACCTGCGCCGTCTGCGGCGCAAGGTCCTCAAACTCGCCGATGGCTACAAGCCGCACGGCGTGTGGTCCGAGTACACGAGCATCTGCAACTACGAACGAGCCGCGGAGGAGGGCAAGAAATCGCTCGTCGCCCAGTTCCTCCAGGAAACCCGTCCCGAGCGAGTCCTCGATCTGGGGTGCAACACCGGGGAGTACAGCAGGCTGGCTGCCGAGCGTGGCGCCCAGGTGGTGGCCGTAGACGGCGACCATGACGCTGTCGAGATGCTCTACCGCTCTCTGCGCGAGGATCCTGCCCCCATCGCGCCGATGGTCGTGGACCTGGCGAACCCCAGTCCTGGCATCGGGTTGATGAACGAGGAGCGCCCGCCGTTCCTGGAGCGCATCCGGGCCGATTGTGTGCTTGCATTGGCGCTCATCCACCATCTCATCGTCTCCGCCAATCTCCCGCTGCCTGCGATCTGCGACCTGCTGTGTCGGCTGACCCGGCGCGACCTGGTCCTGGAGTTCGTGCCCACCGACGACAGCATGTTCCAGCGGCTCATGAAGTTCCGCGTCGACCTCTTTGGTGACCTGACGCTGGACCTGTGCCGCGCCGTGTTCCTGGAGCGCTTCGAGCTGGTGCGCGAGACCCCGGTCCCGGGGTCCAAGCGCACGCTCCTGTTCCTGCGGAAGCGCGCAGCCGCTCCGCCGGCATCCGGCGTCTCGCTGGGCTGACGCGTAGGGGTCCGAGAGCATGCAGTTCCTCAGGTGGTACCTGGTCAGCACCTTCGTCGTGTTCCTGCACTTCGCGATGCAGGTGCGCTCTCTGACCCATCCCCAGAACCGGTACAAGAGCCTGTGGGACAGGACCCAGGCCATCGGGCTCGTCGCCGATCTGCTGCTGCTCCCCCTGCTTCTTGCGGCGATCGGGTGGGCAGTGGATCGGCTGGCAGCGCGCAGACAGTGGCCCATGGTGCGGCACGTGTTCCGCGGGATGTTCCTCTTGTTGTTCTTCCACGGCGTGGTCAGTGCGATGCCGAGCTTCCTGCTCTTCAGCTACCAGGGCGTTGTGGAGGCTTCGGGTCTGGCCGCCATGTTCATGCTGGGCTGGTGGGTGGCTCGGCGGCAATCGGGCCGTCTGCTGCGCTACGCGGTCAACGTGTGCCTGGTGTTCTCCTTGGCCCCTTTTGTCCTCAGCGCGCAGATCCTCACGTGGCAGACCTGGGGCGAAGCCCCCCGGACGGACGTGGTCTCCCGGCAAGGCTCGAAGGACTGCGTCCCGGTGTTCGTGTTCGTGTTCGACATGTTGTCTTACCATCGCAGCATCTCGGGCGGGCAGTTCCGGCCCGAGCTTCCGAACCTCCGGACCCTCTCGGAGCGCTCTGTGCTCTTCGACCGGTGCTACTCCTCGAGTACGCACACAAGCGTCTCCCTGCCAAGGGTCATCTACCAGACGGACTGGGAGCTGGACTACGAGAGTGTTGACGGACGCATCTTCTGGGTGACCGAGGCCGGGCGAGTGCCCACCACGGACGCGTCCAGCCTGTTCAGCGTTGCCCGGGAGCACGGGTACAACACGTACATGATGGGCTGGGCTATGCCCTACTCCAGGCTCCTCGGGGACCAGGTGGATTGGTGCGTGGAGTACCCCGACTACCCCAGGGGCGACCACTACCTGAGCGAGATGGGCATGGCGGCAGTCCGGAACATCCATGCTTGGCAGGATCCCGCGAGCCGGTTTCTCGCGAGATGGCTGAGCGTTTACAACCCCACATCGCTGATCTCCCGAACCCAGCGCTACAGCAACGAGCGCTTGTTCCGACGCCGGGCGGCCACCATCCTGGACTCCACAGCGCGCAACACCTTTGGGGTGTTCCACGCATTCCCTCCCCATTACCCCTACGTGTGGAACGAGGACGGCAGCTACCGAGCCGAGGTCCGCGGGAAAGGGCAGTCGGATGGATACCTGCGAAACCTGATCTACACGGACACGTACGTGGGCGATATCGTGCGTCGGCTCACGGCAGCCGGCCTGTTCGACGACGCCTTGCTCGTGTTGACGGGCGACCATAGCTGGCGTATCGACCCCGCGGCGCCGTACGCTGGCGACCCCGAGTGGCCGCGCCACGTCCCACTGCTGATCAAGCTCCCCGGGCAGCGACAGCCCTACGTCGTTGAGCGACCGATCGCTAACAACCAGTTGCGCCCCTTGTTCGAAGCCGTCCTGGATGGCGAGCGAGACACTTCCCGTCTCGTCG